>DASSEC010000120.1:0-2304 GCA_035696685.1 Candidatus Limnocylindria bacterium
GAGGCGCTCGGCGACTCGAGCCTGGAGCTTGACGTCCAGCTCCGTCGCGCCGCGGCGCTGCGCTTCAGCCAGGACGAGGAAGGCGCCGCGGAGCTCGCGCGCCGCGCGCGGGCCCGAGCTGCCGAGCAGGGCGATACCCGCACCGAGCTGCGGGCCTGCCTGGAGCTCGGTCAGGCGCTGTATCGCAGCGCGCTAGGCGAATCGTTCGGCGCCTCCGGCAAGGAAGTCGACCTGGACGGGGCGGAGGAGGCGTTCCGCGCGGCCATCGCGCTCGCCGAGCGCTTGGGGGAGAACCGCACCCCTGACGACGACCGAAGCCTGGCCGCCGCCCTCCGCGAGGTGGGGACCATCCTGGTGAGCCGCGTCCGGGCCTGGTTCACCGGCAAGGTGCTATCGGGCGAGGTCGCGGAGCTGACCCAGCGCGTCATTGGCGGCGAGCCCGTTGACGAAGTGCTGGCCACGAGTCCCGTGGCGCCGCTGGTGCTCGAGCTGCGCCAGACCTTCGAGCGCGCCCTGGGCCTGTTTGAACGCCTGGACGACCGCAGCGGCGTCATGTCGACCGTCATCGCCATGGCCTACATCAACTATGCGCCGATGATTCACATCAACGCGTCAGCGCGCCATATCGAGGAGATCCGCAGGGTCACCGGCAGGCTGACGGCCCTCGTCACGGAGAGCGAGCGGCAGCAGCAGGAGCTGCAGATGGTCTACGGCGTCCACGTGTATGCGCGTGCGAAGGTCGTGCCCGATCTGATGATCTCGCGTGGCGTGGAGGCCCATCGTCTGGCGCGGCTGCTGGGGGATCGGTCGGCGGAATTCCTGGCCGCCGGCGGCGTGGCGCTGGCCCACCTGGACATGGGCGAGCAGGAGCAGGCGGAGGAGTGGCTGGATCGGGCCGCCACAGCGGCCGCCGCCTCCCCCACCTCGCTGCGGGCGCGGCAGCTGGAGACGTGGCGTGGCCTGGTGCGGGCCGCGGCGGGCGACGCGACCGGGATGCGCGAGCACCTCGACCGGGCCGTGCAGATGGCCACCGACAGTGGTCGCCCCGCCGCCCGCTGCGAATCACTGGCTGAGCTGAGTCTCGCCGCAGGACGTCTCGGCGCAGAGACCAAGGATGAAGAGCTCCTCCAGCTGGCCGAGCGGTCCGCAACCGAGGCCATCCGGATCTGCGGCACCCTGCCCGGCCACCCGCCGTGGGGCGCGAAGGGCGACGCCGCCCTCGCCGCGGTCTACGCGGCCCGTGGCGACACCGAACGTGCCGCCGCCTCAGGCGAAGCGGCGATTCACGCGTTGCAGGTCGCGCTCCACGAGGATGCCAACCTGGACATCCTCTTGCCAGCCGCCCGGGCCGTGCTGGCGGGCGGACCGCCGGAGCTCCAGGCCATGGTCCGCGGCTTCCTCCAGCTCACCCTGTCGCGCATCGCCCAGGGCGTCGTGGACGACGACATCCGGGTGCGCTGGTTGCGCGGGCCGGTGGGACGCGAGCTGGTGGAGCTGGCCGGGCCCATCGAAGCGCCGGCCACCCAGACGACAACAGAATCGACCCCGGACCGGACCGCGGCGCCCGACCAGCCCAGCCCGGCCGCGCAGCCCAGCGACGCCGACCACAGGCTGCTCGAGCTGCTCACCCACGGCAGCACGAATCGCGAGATTGCCAGCGAGCTGCACATCGACGAGGCAGAGGTGACGCGCCGGCTGGCCCGGCTGCTGGCGGCGCTGGGCGCCTCGACCCGGGCGGAAGCCACCTCGCTCGCGTTCCGCAGCCTCGCCAGCTGAGCGGACGGTCAGGCAGTGCTGCGCGCAAGGGTTGATCGGCACAAGTGCATCGGCGCGGGGAACTGCATCAGCCTGGCGCCGACGGCCTTCGACTGGCTGAATGGCGACTTCGGCAAGGCAGACGTGGTCGAGGTCGGCAGCGTCGAGGACGAGCTGCTCATGACCGCGGCCGATGCGTGCCCCACCGCGGCCATCGTCATCGAGGAGGTGGACGAGCTGCTGCCCTGGCAGCTGCGCGCGAAGGCGGGTCCTGCCCGGCGGGTGCTGAAGACCTTCATGTTCACCGACATCGTCGGCTCCACCAGCCTGGTCGAGGCCCTGGGCGACGAGGCCTGGGAGGTCCTCCTGCGTTGGCACGATTCCACCCTGCGCGAGGTCTTCTCCGCGCACCAGGGCGAGGAGGTCTCGTCAACCGGCGACGGCTTCTTCGTGGGCTTTGCTTCGCCGGACCTGGCCCTCGCGGCGGCCATCGCCATCCAACGGCGCCTGGCGGATCATCGGGCCAAGAACGGCTTCGCGCCGCAGGTC
>DASSEC010000121.1:0-4654 GCA_035696685.1 Candidatus Limnocylindria bacterium
CGCCGCCGGCGCAGGGGACCTGGCGCGCCTGCCCTATACGGTCAAGGTCCTGCTCGAGAACGCGCTGCGCCATGCGGCCACGCCCAGCAGCCCGGTCGGCGCCGGGGACGTGCGCGCACTGGCGGGGTGGGATCCATCGGCCCCGGGGGAGTACGAGCTTCCCTTCATGCCGGGCCGGGTCATCCTGCAGGACTTCACCGGCGTGCCGTGCGTCGTGGACCTGGCGGCCATGCGCGACGCGATGGCCGAGCTGGGCGGCGACCCGAGCCTGATCAACCCGCTGGTGCCGGCCGACCTGGTCATCGACCACTCGGTGCAGGTCGACCAGTACGGCAGCGATGCCGCGTTCCTGATCAACGTCGATCGCGAATATGAGCGCAACGGCGAGCGGTACGCGCTCCTGCGCTGGGCGCAACAGGCGTTCGACAACTTCCGGGTCGTGCCGCCTGGCACCGGCATCGTGCACCAGGTCAACCTGGAGTTCCTGGCCGACGTGGTCAGCGCGCGGCCCGATGAGAGCGGGCAGCTCGTCGCCTTCCCCGACACGCTGGTCGGCACCGACTCGCACACGACCATGGTCAACGGCCTGGGCGTGGTGGGCTGGGGCGTGGGCGGCATCGAGGCCGAGGCTGCGCTGCTGGGCCAGCCCCTGTACCAGCCGCTGCCGGTGGTCAGGGGGTTCCGCCTCGACGGCGAGATGCCGTCCGGCGCCACCGCCACGGACCTGGTGCTGACGGTGACCGAGATGCTCCGCGCACATGGCGTGGTGGGGAAGTTCGTCGAATTCCACGGGCGCGGCCTGTCGCGCCTGGGCCTGGCGGACCGGGCCACCATCAGCAACATGTCGCCCGAGTTTGGCGCGACCGCGACCCTCTTCCCGATCGACGACGAGACGCTGCGCTACCTGCGCATGACCGGGCGCCCGACGCAGACCGTGGCGCGCGTCGAGGCCTACGCCAAGGAGCAGGGCCTGTTCCGGACCGATGACACCGCGGAGCCGCGGTTCAGCGAATCCCTGAGCCTTGACCTGGGCAGCATCGTGCCGTCGGTCGCCGGGCCGCGGCGGCCACAGGATCGCGTGCCGCTCACCGGGCTGGTGGAGAATTTCCGCGGGACGTTCGCCGAGGGGCTGCACACGCACGATGACGGCTCGACCCACGAGCACGCTAGCGGCGGCCTGCCGGCCGAGACCGTCGTCAGCGAGGCGTCCGAGGAGTCGTTCCCGGCCAGCGACCCGCCGGCGTACACCCAGCGCACCGAGGAGGACGACGGGCCGGACCCGGGGCAGGCGGAGGCGATGCCCGCGGCCGTGCACACGAACCACGCCGGCGCGCATTACCGTGCCGTGGAGGTGGACCTCGACGGGCAGCGGATCAAGCTGCGCTCGGGTTCGGTGGTGATTGCCGCCATCACGTCGTGCACGAACACCAGCAATCCGAGCGTGATGGTCGCGGCTGGCCTGCTGGCGCGGAACGCGGTGGCCCGCGGCCTGCGCACGCCGCCGTGGGTCAAGACGTCGCTCGCTCCCGGCTCGCGCGCGGTGACCGACTACCTGGAGGGCGCCGGGCTGATGGAGCCGCTGCGGGCCCTGGGCTTCGACCTGGTCGGCTACGGCTGCACGACCTGCATCGGCAACTCGGGGCCGCTGGCCGATCCGATCGCGGAGGCGATCGACGCCAACGACCTCGTCGGCGTGGCGGTGCTGTCGGGGAACCGCAACTTCGAGGGCCGCATCCACCCGCAGGCCCGCGCCAGCTACCTCGCGTCACCGCCGCTGGTGGTGGCCTTCGCCCTGGCTGGCCGGGTCGACGCCGACCTGACCACGGAGCCGATCGGGACCGATGGTGATGGCAAGCCAGTCTTCCTGTCGGAGCTGTGGCCGTCGCCCGAGGAGATCGCCTCGGTCGTGGCCGAACAGGTGCGCTCGGAAGTGTTCACGCGCAACTACGCATCGGTCTTCGATGGCGACGAGCGATGGCGAGGACTGCCCGTGCCTGCCGGCGACCGCTACGCCTGGGATCCGGACAGCACATACGTAGCCCTTCCGCCCTTCTTCACCGGCCTCTCGGCCGAGCCTGACCCAATGGGCGACATCGAGGGGGCACGCGTGCTGGCCATGCTGGGCGACAGCGTGACCACCGACCACATCTCGCCGGCGGGGTCCATCGCGCGCAGCTCGCCGGCCGGGGAATGGCTCATGGCGCGTGGCGTGGAGCCGCGCGAATTCAACAGCTACGGCAGCCGCCGCGGCCATCACGAGGTCATGATGCGCGGCACGTTCGCCAACATCCGCCTGCGCAACCTGCTCACGCCGGATGCCGAGGGCAATGTGACCGAGCATCTGCCGACGGGGGAGCGGATGAGCATCTTCGATGCGTCGGAGCGCTACCGGGCCGACGGCACGCCGCTGGTCGTGCTGGCCGGCAAGGAATACGGGTCGGGCAGCAGTCGCGACTGGGCCGCCAAGGGCCCGTTCCTGCAGGGCGTCCGCGCCGTGATCGCGGAGTCGTACGAGCGGATCCATCGGTCCAACCTCGTGGGGATGGGGATCCTGCCGTTGCAGTACCTGCCGGGAGAGAACGCCGCCAACCTGGGCCTGACCGGACGCGAGTCGTTCTCGATCCGCGGCGTCGGGGACGGCATCCACCCACGCCAGCAGGTGACCGTCACGGTCCGTGACGAAGCCGGTGGTGAGCGTTCGTTCAGCGCCGTTGCCCGGTTGGACGGCGACATCGACGTCACGTACCTCCGCCATGGCGGCGTGCTGCAGGCGGTTCTGCGGCGGCTCGCCGGGGAGTGATTGGCTGCATGAGATTGGCTCTGGGACCACGGCGTCCGGCATTGCCCGGGGGCGAAGGATCGGGCTAGACTCAGCGAGCCCCGTACGTGCCTGGAGCTCCTTCGTGACCGTCACCTCGGCAGACGACCTGCGCGCCAAGATCCGCGAAGTCCCCGACTTCCCGAAGCCGGGGATCCTGTTCTATGACATCACCACGCTCCTCAAGGATCCCCAGGCGTTCACCGATGTCATCGACCGCATGGCGGAGCCGGTCAAGGACGCGAAGATCGACCTGGTGGTGGGCATGGAATCGCGCGGCTTCATCTTTGCCGCGCCGCTCGCCTACAAGCTGGGAGCCGGCTTCGTCCCGGTGCGCAAGCTCGGCAAGCTGCCGGCGGACACGATCGAGGTCGAGTACGACCTCGAGTACGGCACCGCCACGCTCGAGGTGCACCGCGACGCGATCCAGGCGGGCCAGCGGGTGCTGATCGTCGACGACCTGCTGGCCACCGGCGGCACGGTGCTCGGGACCATCGAGCTGGTGAAACGCCTCGGCGGGGAGATCGCCGGCCTCTCGTTCATGGTTGAGCTCACCGGGCTGCACGGTCGCGACCAGCTCGGCGACTACGCCATCCACACGATGCTCACCTACTGAACGCCGGACCGGGAGCTCATGGCGGTCGCTCAACGATCCGACCTCTACGCCAGGGCGGTCTCGGACCGCGACGAGATCGCGGGGTACCTCCGAACCGATCGCCGCTACGCGGCCTACGCGCTGGGTGACCTGGACGGTCCGAACCGCGAGCGCTGCAGCTGGGGCATGGCCTACGACGATCGGGGCCGGCCCGTGGCCCTGGCCATGCACCAGGAGGGCGTGGTCCCGCAGCCGCTGTTCGTGATGGGGATGCCCGCCGGCTGCACCGAGGTGGTTTCCGGCGTCATTCGGCCGCGCGAGGCATACCTGCTCGGGACGGAGCTGCTGGACGAGGCGCTGGCCCCGCTGTACGAGATGGAGCGGCGCCTGACCCTGTTCCGAATGGTCGTGGACCAATCGACGTTCCAGCCCTTCGCCGGACCGGCTGAGCGCCTGGTGCCGGGCGACATCGAGGCGCTCAACCGCCTCTACCAGCTCGGCTTCCGGGCCGGCTTCCCGCCCACCGTCCTGCAGGACGGGATCTACTACGGAGTCTGGGTCCGTGGCCAGCTGGTGAGCGCGGCCGGGACGCACGTGATCAACGCGCGCGAGGGCGTGGGCGTGGTGGGCAATGTGATGACCCACCTGGACTACCGCGGGCACGACTTCGCCAAGATGGTGACCAGCGCGGTCACCGCCGAGCTGCTGGAGCGCGTCGAGGATGTCGCGCTCAACGTCCACGCCGACAACTACCCTGCGATTGCCGCCTACGAGCGCCTGGGCTACGCGCAGCACTGCATGCTGACGGAACGCCTCATTCGCCGCCGGGCCGGTGGCTGGGGGATCATGCGACCGATACGAGAGGCATTGCGACTGACGTGGCCACGCGAAACGAGGTAAGAGGCGACATCGCCGATATCGGCCTGGCCGATGCGGGGGCGCTGAAGATCGAATGGGCTGACCGGCAGATGCCGGTGCTGGCCGGCATTCGCGAGCGATTTGCCGCCGAGCGGCCGCTGGAAGGCTGGCGCATCAGTGCCTGCCTGCACGTGACGGCTGAGACCGCGAACCTGATGCGAACGCTGAAGGCGGGTGGGGCCGATGCGGTCCTGTGCTCGTCGAACCCGCTCTCCACGCAGGACGACGTCGCCGCATCCCTGGTGGCGCATCACGGCATTCCCACGTACGCCATCAAGGGCGAGGACCGAGACTCGTACTACTCCCACATCGCGGCGGCGCTG
>DASSEC010000122.1:0-5365 GCA_035696685.1 Candidatus Limnocylindria bacterium
CTGCTGCGACTGGCCAGGCCCCGGCAACAGCAGAACGCGCGGATGATCGACTTTGACCGGCGGCGCTTCCTGGGCACGGGCGTGGCGCTGGCGGGAGCTGCAGCCACGTCCGGCGTCATTGGGCGGGTGCTGCTTGAACGGCGCGCAACAGCCAGTGCTGCCGTGCCACCGGTGCCGAAAGCACAGCAGACCGCGCCGCCACTGCCGACGGGGGTGGAGCTCCCCGTCGACGGCATCACGCCCATCGTCGTGCCGAACGACGCCTTCTATCGGATCGACACCAGCCTGCTGACTCCGCAGCTGGATGCCGCGACCTGGACGCTATCGGTCGAGGGCATGGTGGACCATCCCTTCACGCTGACGTACGACCAGCTGCTGGCGATGCCGTTGTTCGAGCAGTACGTGACCATCGCCTGCGTCAGCAACGAGGTCGGCGGCAAGCTGGTTGGCAACGCGCTCTGGCGCGGCGTGCACCTGTCCGCGCTGCTCGACCGCGCGGGCGTGCAGGCGGGCGCGACGCAGGTGGTGGGGGAGTCAGAGGATGGGTGGACCTGCGGGTTCCCGACTTCCTGGCTCGACGTGTCGGATCGCGAGGCCATGGTGGCCGTGGCGATGAACGGCTCGCCGCTGCCCCCGCAACACGGTTTCCCGGCGCGCCTGATCGTGCCGGGACTGTATGGATACGTATCTGCCACCAAGTGGCTGACCCATATCCGGCTGACCACGCTCGAGGCCTTCGACGCGTACTGGGTGCCCTTGGGCTGGGCCAAGGAGGCGCCGATCCTCACCCAGTCGCGCATCGACGTGCCGCGCAGCGGTACCCAGCTCGGCGCCGGCACGCAGGCGGTGGCCGGCGTGGCATGGGCCCCGGACCGTGGCATCGAGCGCGTGGAGGTGCAGGTCGACGGCGGCGCCTGGAACGCCGCGGATCTCTCGGCGCCGATCTCGGACGCGACCTGGGTGCAGTGGCTGTATCGCTGGGAGGCGACACCGGGCGCGCACACGCTGTCGGTCCGTGCCACCGACGGGACCGGGGCCATCCAGACCGACCAGGTGACACGACCGGCGCCGGACGGCGCACGCGGGCATCACACGATCCAGGTGAACGTGGCCTGAGAACCGCTCCCGCCGTTGACGCGACGCGCAGAATCGCGGACGTGGCAGCACCCAGGGCTCCGCTGGTCATCGTCAACCCCGCGGCCGGAATGGGCCGCGCGCACGAGCTCGAGCCGCGAATCCGCCATGCCCTCCGCGGCACGGACATCGAGGCAACGGTGCTGGAGACCCGCGAGCCGGGGCACGGGGAGCGGCTGGCGGCCGCGGCAGCGGACCTCGGCCACGACCGCGTGGTCGCCGTCGGCGGTGACGGCACGGTCAACGAGGTGATCAACGGGCTGATGAGCGGCTCGGCGCCCGGCGCCCCGCCGCCGATGCTCGGCGTGGTGCCGGCGGGCAGCGGCAATGACCTCGCCCGCAGCCTGGGGCTGCCGCTCGCCCCGCTGGATGCGCTGCCGGTGGCGCTGGGCGACCGGACGCGACCGCTGGACCTGGGCATGGCGAGCTGCGACGGACTGCACCGCCACTTCCACGCGGCTGGCGGCACCGGGTTCGATGCGGAGGTGGCGTTCGCCATGGCGGGCAGGCGCCGCCGCTGGCAACGCGGGCGCGCGGGCTATTTCGTCACGACGCTGACCGAGCTGTGGCGCTACCGGAACCGGGAGCTGCGCGTTCGGTTGGCGACACCGGACGGCGCTCGCCAGCTGGAGGGACGGTTCCTGTTCATCGCCTTCGCCAACGGGCCGTACTACGGAGGCGGCATGAAGATCTCGCCGGAGGCATCGAACCGCGATGGCCTGCTGGACGTATGCCTGGTCGGCGACATCTCGCGGCTTGGCGCATTGAAGGAGCTGCCCGGGATCTATCGGGGCAACCACGTCAACCACCGCCTGGTGGAGATCGCCCGGGTGCTCGAGCTGCGGATCGAGGGGCCGCCGGAGACAAAGGTCCACCTGGATGGTGAGCCACTGGGCATGCTGCCGGTTGACATTCGCATCAAGCCGGCGGCACTCCAGGTTGCCGCCCTCGACTAGGGTTAGGCACGTGAGCATTGAGACGGCGCCGGTCCAACGTGGCCAACCCCTGCGCGGCCCGGGCCGCCGGCGCATCGGCACCGTGGACGCCGTCTTCGCCGACTACCTGCTGGTCCGGACGCCCGGCCTGCTGCCCGTCGACCTGTACGTGCCGCGCAGTGAGGTCAGCGTGGACCCGTCCGGCACGCCGACCGTGGACAAATCGGCTCACGATGCCTACGCCGCCTGGCACCGCCCGCTGAAGCGAGCCCCGCATGGCTGATCGCCTGCCCGGCGACGTGCTGGGCCTCCTGCGCGAGTCGAGCGAGGTGGACATCGAGACGCGGCCCGCACCGGACGTGCCGCCGCATCGCACGACCATCTGGGTGGTCGTGGACGAGGACGACCGGGCGTTCATCCGCACGTATCGCGGGCCAGGCAGCCGCTGGTATCGCGAGGCGACGGCCGCGCCGAGCGTCGCGCTGCTCGTCGACGGTCAGCGGATCGAGGTAGCACTGGAGTCGGCCATCGACCCGGAGCGAATCGAAGCCTGCTCCCAGGCGCTGCGCGCCAAGTACGCGGGAGCGGGCGGCCTGGCCGGCATGCTGGCCGATGCGAACCTGCCGACCACGCTGGAGCTGCTCCCGATCCCCGAGCCGACCGCCGAGGAGATCGCGCGCTTCACGCCCTCCGGCTAGCCGTCAACCCTGGACCGGCCGCGGTCCGCTGGCATCGGCCATGCGGTACCCTTGCGGGCATGGACCAAGCACGAGCCGATGCCTTCTACGCCCATGCGGCGGGCGGCGGCAAGGTCGAGGCCGATGACTGGATGCCCGACGACTATCGGGCCGCGGTGCTCAAGTTCGTGGAGATGCACGCCAACTCCGAGCTGATGGGCGTGCTGCCCGAGCGGGAGTGGATCCTCCGGGCGCCGACGCTGCGCCGCAAGCTGGCGCTCACCTCGAAGGTCCAGGACGAGGTCGGGCACGCGCAGCTGCTCTACCGCGTGGCAGAGGACCTCGGCAAACCGCGCGAGCAGATGCTGGCCGACCTGCTGGCGGGCAAGACCAAGTTCCACAACGTGTTCCACTATCCGACCGAATCGTGGGCGGACGTGGGGATCATTGCCTGGCTGGTGGATGCGGCGGCGATCGTCTCACAGCAGGCCTTACGCGACTCCTCCTACGCGCCGTATGCCCGCACCATGAAGAAGATCTGTTGGGAGGAGTCGGTCCACATCATGCACGGGCGCGACGTGGTCCTGACCATGATGAACGGGACTGATGCCCAGCGCGCACTGGTGCAGGACGCCCTGAACCGCTGGTGGGGGCCGCTGATGCAGATGCACGGCCCACCGACCGACCCCGCCACCGACCGCGACCTGATCTGGAAGATCAAGGCCAAGGGCAACGAGCAGCTCCGCCAGGAGTTCCTCTCGATCTACGTGCCGCGCATCTGGGAGCTGGGGCTCACCATCCCGGATCCGGAGTTGCGCCATGACGAGGCGGCGGGACGCTGGCACTACACCGAGCCGGACTGGAACGAGCTGCGTTCCGTGGTGACCGGCCACGGGCCCAGGTCCCAGCAGCGGCTCCAATTCCGTCGCGACGCGCAGGACGCGACCCAGTGGGTCCGTGACGCGATCCTGGGGCCGGCCACCACCGCGGCCGCCTGAACGAGCCGCGGCCGGCGATGCCCATCGTCGAGACGTCGACACCGCCTGGCTCGCCCGCGCCCATCGGACCGTACAGCCACATCGCCAAAGTGGGCTCGAACATCACCATCGGCGGAGTCGCGGGCATCGACCCGGCGACGGGGGAGCTCGCCGGGCCTGACATTACCGCCCAGACCGGCATGATCATCGACTCGTTCCGGACCATGCTGCGCTCTGTCGGCTCCGACCTCGAGCACGTCGTCCACGTCAATGTCTTCCTGACCGACATGGCGGACTTCGAGGCCATGAACGCCGCCTACGCGGCGAAGATGGGGGAGCACCGGCCCGCTCGCACGGTGATCGGGGTTCGTGAGCTGCCCAGGCCCGGCCTCCGCCTCACCATGAACCTGACCGCAGTGGCGAAGGACTAGCCGCGCGTTCGGCGGTACCCTTGCCCCATGGCGACGCCACACGACCGCGTCTGGGAGGTCTTCCGCCAGGAGGCGGAGGGCGAGCCGATGATCCACGGCGGCAACGTGCGGGCTCCCGACGAGGAGCTGGCCATCCATTACGCGCGCGAGTTCTACGGTCGCCGGCAGGAGAGCCATCGGCTGTGGGTGGTCCCGCGCGAGGCGATCCTGGAGCTGGACGATCCGGACCTGCTGCAGCCACCGTTCGATCGATCCTTCAAACGGCCGGGCGGGTACATCATCAAGCACAAGCTGGAGGCCGCCAAGGCGCGCGCCGCACAGGGCGGTGAGGACTCGTGACCGAGGACTCGCTGGCACCGGCCACTCGCGACGCTGTGGCGGAGCTGCTGCTCACCCTGGCTGACGACGAGTTCGTGCTCGGCTTCTGGGACTCCGAATGGACCGGCATCGCGCCGATGCTCGAGGAGGACGTGGCCATGAGCAGCGTGAGCCAGGACGAGATCGGGCACGCCAAGGCGTGGTTCGAGCTCCTGGCCGGACTGACCGATGCCGACGCCGACCGGCTGGCCTTCGGTCGCGCACCGGAGGACTACCGCCACGCGGCGCTCATGAACCACGCGCGCACCGACTGGGCGTTCACCGTCGCCCGCCGCTACCTCTACGAGCAGGCCGATGCCGTCCGGCTGGAGGCGCTGGGTCGCTCGACATTTCAGCCGATGGCCGAGCTGGCGGCGAAGATGCGGCGCGAGGAGACGTACCACCTCATGCATTTCGACGTCTGGCTGCGCCGGCTGGCGGAGGCGGGACAGCAGCCATGTGAGCGGCTGGTCGAGGCACTCCAACGGCTGTGGCCGGACGCGCAGGCGATCTTCGCGCCGCTCTCCGGCGAAGCGCAGCTGGTCGCCGATGGCATCCTGCCCGAGCCGCTGGCCGAGCTGCGCGAGCGCTGGCACCAGCGGGTGCGTGCCGGCCTAGATGCCGTGGGGCTCCCGACGCTGGATGGTGGCGCAGAGACAGACGGTGGGCGGACACGGCGAACCGATGACTTCGCCTGGCTGCACAGCCAGTTCACCATGGTCGCCCGCTCCGACGAGGGAGCCACGTGGTAGCGCGGGCAGCAATCCACGACCCCCGGGAGCTGGCCGTGTGGGCGGCGCTGGAGGAGATTCCGGACCCCGAGATCCCAGCCGTCAACGTCGTCGAGCTGGGCG
>DASSEC010000123.1:0-28348 GCA_035696685.1 Candidatus Limnocylindria bacterium
CACAAGCTCGCGCGTCTGACGTTCAACGCGCCGGGCCTGATGTCCCTGACTGGCGAGGTGATCCAGATCGGCTCCGACAGCTACGTGAAGACCAGCCTCACGGGCACGCAGTACATGAAGTCGACGACCAGCGACACGGGAGTCCAGACCGATCCGGACGAGCTGTTCCGGCAGGTCAGCGGCTTCCTGGACAAGCAGGGCGTGGAGACCGCCAAGCAGGATGATGTCGATTGCGGCGATGCCAAGTGCTATGCCGTCACCCTCACCATCCCGGCGTCTCTGCTGGGCGTGCCAGGCACCACGGATGGCATCGACGTCAGCCAATTCCTGGCCGATGGGTTGAAGCTCAACCTGCAGTTCGACCGGCAGTCGCTGCGGCTCACGAGCGTCTCCAGTGACATCGATGCCGGCGAGGTGGGCACGTTCGGACTGTCACTCACGCTGTCGAAGTACAACGAGGCGGTCCAGGTCAGCCCGCCGCCATCCGACCAGGTCACCGAGGGCAACAGTCTCGGGCTCTGAGGTGGGATCCGGCAGGAATGATGGTGGAGATGAGGGGACTCGAACCCCTGACCCCTGCGATGCGAACGCAGTGCTCTCCCAGCTGAGCTACATCCCCACGGGCGGGCGCGGCGGCCGGCGGCGAGTATAGCAGGGGAGCTTGGACCCCTTCCCAAACTAGAACGTTTGTTCTATCATCGGTTGGGCCATGACCGTGACCCAGGCCGATGTGTCCCGGCCCGTCCGACCCCTCCCCGAGCTGCTCGAAGCGCTGCGCGACCGCGGGCTGCGCAAGGGCATCAACGAGCCCGGTCCCCTGCCGGCGACGGCGTCGTTGCCCACCGGCCAACCCGGACTCGATGCGGCGCTGGGCACCGGCGGCTGGCCGCGTGGGGCGCTGGCCCTGCTGGATGCGCCACTGGGCAGCGGGGCCACCAGCCTGGCGCTCGGGACGCTGGCCGCCTGCCAGGCGGCGGGCGGCGTGGTCGCCTACCTGGATCCGGCCCACAGCCTGGACCCGGCCACCGCCAGCCGGCTGGGCGTGAACCCCGACTGGCTGCTGATCGTCCGTCCGGCCGATGCCGTCGAGGCGGTCGAGCTGGCCGGCTGGTTGGCGCGCGAGGGGCGGATCGACGCCCTGGTGCTCGACCTGGCCGCCAGCGGCCTGCCACGCGGCGTGCCGCGCAGCCTCGACCGCCTGGCCGACCTGCTGGTCCGCGCCGGCTGCGTGACCCTCCTGCTGGCCGGCGCGGGACGGGAGCTGGCCGGACGGCTGGCCAGCGTGCGGGTGGCGCTCCGCCGCCAGGCGTGGCTGGCCACCGGACGAGACCTGGTGGGGCAGCGGGTCGAGGCCACGGTCACGCGTCAGCGCTGGGCGCTTGCCGGGGGGCGCGCCGAGTTGGACCTGTTCTTCGCCGAGGGGCGGCGGGTGGATGCGCTCCTGCGGCACGCGGCGGCTCCGCTCGAAGTGGAGCGGGCTGCGGATGTGCCCGCACTGCAGGTGGTGGGTGCGTGATGCGGCTGCTGGCGCTGGTCTGGCCGAACCTGCGCGTCCCGGACGCGGAGGCGGCTCCCTTCGAGCCGCTGCTCGACCGGCTGGACGACCTCTCCCCGCGGATCGAGGCGGTCGACGTGGGGGTGGCCCTGATCGATGTCACGGGCCTCGGGCCGCTGCTCGGCAGCGAGCGCCGGATCGCGGCCCGGGCCGTGGCGCTGACCCGGGGCGTGGCGCCGCTCCCCGTCCGGGTCGGGGCGGGGGAGAACCGCTGGCTGGCCGCGCTGGCCGCTCGCCTGGCGCGACCGGAGCGTCCCGATGCCCCGGCCGCCTTCCGCGCCCTGGAGCGCAGGGAGCTCAGCGGCCTGCCCATCGACCTGCTGCCCGCCGATCCGGCCACGCGCCAGCGCTTCGCGCTGTTCGGGTTGACGGCCATGGGTCAGCTGGCCGCGCTGCCACGCTCCGCGGTCGGCGCCCAGTTCGGCCTCCCCGGGGAACGGCTGCAGGCCCTGGCTCGCGGCGAGGATCCGCGGCCGCTCGTCCCGCGGCGCCGCCCCGAGCGGCTGGCCCGCCGCGTCACCTTCGAACCGCCGCTGGACGGCGTCGGCTCCATCGCGCTGGCCCTGCGTCGCGCCTGCGCCGAGCTGTGCGACGTGCTGCGCGCCCGTCACCTGGCGCCGGGCCGGGCTCGCCTGCGGCTGCAGCTGGAGGACGCGCCGGCGCTCGGCGTTGAGCTGGCCTTCCCGGCGCCGGCGATCGAGCCGGACTGGATCGCGCGGCTGCTCATCGGCCGGGTGGAGGCAGCCAGCCGGGACCGGCGCTTCGACGAGGAGCCGCGGGTCGGCGCCATCGGCCTCGTCCTCGATCGGCTGGCAGACCCGGCCAGCCGGCAGCTGTCGGCCTTCGAGGCGCAGGCGGGGCGCTGGGAGGAGCTGCGCTGGTCGCTTGAGCGGCTGGCCGCCCGGTTCGGGGAGGGCCGCCTGTGGCGGGCCGTGCAGGACCGGCCGAACGCGGCGCTGGCCGAGCGGCGGTCGCGCCTCGTGGACATCGGTCCATCCGGGTCATGACCCGTCTGGTCGAGGGGCACCCGCTGGTGCAGGTGGACACCGGCCCGGATGGGACACCGGTCCGGCTGCGCATGGACGGCGCGACTCACGGTGAGGTGGGGATCTGCAACCGCTGGCGGCTGGACGACGACTGGTGGCGGACGCCGGTGGCGCGGGCCTATTACAAGCTCGTCACCCGCGACGGGCTGTTGTGCACGGTCTACCTCGACGAGATGACCGGCACCTGGCACCTGGAGCGCATATTCGACTGACCACACGGGAACGGCTGGTTACGCTCGCTCCATGAGCGAGCAGCCGCCCGTCATCCGGCCGGGCACGCTGGCCGATGCGCGGCAGACGTTCGACGTCTTCCTGGAAGCGATCGTGGATCTTGCCGCGCGGCTCGGAGCTCCCTGGGAGCCGAACCCGGAGGAGATGTGGCCGCGCATGGAGCCCCTCCTCGGGATGCTGGCTGCGCACGCCGCCGAGTGGTGGGTCGCGGAGGGCCCCGACGGCCAGCTGCTCGGCTATGCGCGCTCGGTGGAGCGCGGCGGCCTGTTCGAGCTCTCCGAATTTTTCGTGCGTCCGGCCCACCAGTCCGGCGGCATTGGCCGTGAGCTGCTGAGCCGGGCCTTCCCGCCTGGACGCGGCGACGTGCGGGCCATCATCGCCACCATCGACATGCGCGCCCAGGCGAGCTACTACCGCGACGGCGCCGTGGCCCGCTTCCCGATCCTGTCGCTGATCGGCGCTCCGGGAACGCGAACCGGCGACGGCCCGCTGGACCCGGACCTGGAGGCGGTGGGCGCAACGCCGGATGAGATTCCACGGTTGCTGGAGCTTGAGCGCGGCGCCATCGAGTTCGACCGGGGAGCCGAGATGCGCTGGCTGGTGGACGAACGCAGCGGCTTTCTCTATCGGCGTGGCGGCGTCGACATCGGCTATGGCTTCCTGGCGCCGCGGGGCGGCATCGGCCCGGTGGGGGCGGTCAACCCGACCGACCTGCCCGCGATGCTGGACCACCTGGAGCGCCAGGCGGCGGAGGTGGGCATCGAGGAGATCTCTGCCGACCTGCCGGGCCCGAACGAGGTGGGCATCCGCCACCTGCTCGGTCGTGGCCTGAAGTTCGACAACTTCATCACCCTGTTCATGTCGAGCCGGCCGTTCGGCCAGTTCGATCGCTACATCGGCTTCGCACCGCCGTTCGTGCTCTGAGCAGTGGGAGCCGCGCCGTGGCACCGGCCGTGCAGGGCAGAGCAGCATGAGTGATTTCCAGGGCAACCCCGGTGCCATTGATGATCCCGGGATGAAGGGGGGCACCGAGCCGGACCTCGAGTCGCTGCCGCCCGGGGACAGCGCCGACGACACTGGAGACGAGGCGAGCAGTGGCCAGCCGGTGGCTGCCGAGCTCGATCTGCCCGGCCCGAACGACCCCGTGGCGTGGAACTACGTCCAACCCGGCACCCCCATCGCGGGTCGCGAGGGCGTGAAGATCGGGAGCGTGGAGGTGATGCTGGGTACCGAGGCGGAGGGCATTTTCCACGGCATTGCCATGCGCCCTGCCAGCGGCGGACCCGCCCGCGTCGTCCCGGCGGACGTGGTCACGTCGCTCACGCCGTCGGAAGTCCAGGTCCAGCTCACCGTCGACGACGTTGACGGGCTGGCAGAGTTCGACGAGTCGGTGCCCGCCACGGCCTGACGATTCCCGATGCGCTGCGGACCGGTACCATCCGGAGCCGATGGCTGCCGAGCACCGCGTTGACCGGCTCTGGCCCGATCCCGCCGCGGACCAGTTGCTGGACGACGCCCTCGCGCACTTCGAGCTGACCGACGGCCCGGCGGACCGGCCACTGGTCGGCCTGAACATGATCACCAGCGTCGACGGGCGGGCGCAGCTCGGCGGCACTGCGGACGGCCTCGGCTCGCGGGAGGATCGGCGCCTGATGCGCCTCTACCGTTCTGCCTACGACGCGGTGGCCAGTGGCGCCGGGACCCTCCGGGCAGACGACTTCTACGCCAACCTGCCGGCTGACCTGGCCGAGGCGCGCCGCGCCGCCGGCCGAGCCCCACAGCCGCTGGCCCTGCTCATCGCCGGCGCGAGCCCGCTGCCCACCGACCGGCGTTTCTTCGCCCCGTCCGAGCAGCCGCGCGCGGCGGCGGTGGGCCGCGGCAGCCCCCATGCGGCCGGGAAGCCGCTTCCCGAGGTGGAGACCTGGGTCGCGCCCACCGACGAGCCGGAGCCGGTCTGGCTGCTGGCGCAGCTCGCGGCGCGGGGGGTGCGGTCGTTGCTGATCGAGGGCGGTCCGACCGTGAACGCCGCCTTCCTGGCGGCTGGCGCGGTGGACGAGCTGTACTGGACCATCGGCTCGCGCCTGGTCGCTGCCGATGCCCTGCAGATGATCGCGTCGCTTCCGTCTCCGCACGAACCGGTACCCGCCCGGCTGCTGAGCGTGCACCGAGCAGGCTCGGAGCTGTACCTGCGCTACCGCATCGGCGAGGGTGCGGTGGAATCGCAGTGATCGAGCTCGGGCGATTGGGAGTGTGGGGCCACCTCGATTCGCTGGCCGCCGACGAGGTACGTGCCTATGCGCGACGTGCAGAGGCGCTGGGCTTCGGCACCCTGTGGGTGCCCGAGACCGTTGGCCGCGAGCCCTTCGCCCTGCTGGCCATGCTCGCAGGCGAGACGTCCAGCCTGCTGCTGGGCACTAGCATCGTGTCGATCTGGGGCCACGACGCGCAGACGACGCGGATGGCCGCGCTGACCTTGCAGGAAGCGACACATGGCCGCTTCGTGCTGGGCCTGGGCGTGTCGCACCCGCACCTCGCCCAGCGGCTGCGCGGCCACGCCTTCGAGCGGCCGCTGACCCGGATGCGCGAGTTCCTGGCCGCCTACCGCGCCGCGGTCTACAAGGGCCCGTCCGCGCCGGAGCTGCCTGAGCCGCCGATCCTGCTGGCCGCGCTGCGCGAACGCATGCTGAAGCTGGCCGCCACCGAGGCGGACGGTGCCTTTCCATACCTTGTCGGCCCGAAGCGCCTGGCTTGGATGCGGTCCGTCCTGGACGCCTCCGCAGCCGATCGGCGGCCAGTGCTGGCGGTCACCCTGCCCGCGGTGCTCGAGACCGACCCGGTCGCGGCGCGGACCGCCGCGCGCGGGTACCTGGCGCCGTACCTGCGCACGCCCGCCTACCAGGCCGGCTGGGCCCTGCAGGGGTTTGAGGAGGCGGATTGGGAGAAGCCGGGCAGCGATCGGCTGGTCGACGCCATGGTGGCCTGGGGTGACATGGAGTCGCTTCGCGGCCGCGTGGCGGCATTGGTCGAGGCCGGCGCCGAGCACGTCGCCATGATCCCGCTGTCGCCGGAGGGCCTCACCGAGAACCTGGCCCTGCTCGAGGCGATGGCCGGCGACTAACCCGCCCGGCGCGCCTCCCAGTCGACCCGATCGATGGCGTACATGAGCACGGTGTGCTCCCAGAGCTGCGTCTCCCCACGCAGCGTCTCGCCGAGGCGCTCGGCCACGCGGATCGATGCGGCGTTATCGGGGTCAATCAGGCTCAGCAGCCGATCGAAGCCTCGCTCGCGGAAGGCCCAGTCCACGGCGGCCCTGGCCGCCTCGGACGCGTAGCCGCGCCCCCACCAGCTCTTGCCGAGCAGGTAGCCGACCTCGGCGCCGGGCCAACCCTGCGGATTGATCACGCCTGCCCGGCCCACGACTTCGCCGCCGTCGCGTTCGGTGACGGCCCACTGGCCGTAGCCGCGCAGCGCCCAATGGCCGATCCAGCCGGCTACGGCTCGCCAGCTGTCCTGCTCGCTGGGCATGCGTCGATCGCCCACGAACCGCATGACCTCCGGGTCCTGCATGAGCCGATGCATCGGCTCCACGTCGGCCGCGCGGAAGGCCCGCAGCGTCAGGCGCGCGGTCTCGAGGGTCGGGATCTCGAGCTGGATCGTCAGCGCCCGTCGCCGTCGAGATTGGCGTGCAGGAACTCGATCGTGCGCCGGAAGGCCAGCTGCGCCGCGTCCGGCACGTACTCTGGCCGGCTCGGCTCGGCGAACCAGTGCTTCGTCCCGTCGTAGAAGTAACCGACGGCGCCGGTGTCCTCCCGGTCTTTGACCGCGGCCCGCGCCTCATCGGCATCCTCGTAGGGATCCTCGCTGGCCCAGTGACTGAGCCATGGCGCCCGGGACGCCGCCCCCGGCGGGTCCCAGGTGCCACCGTAGTAGGTGACGATGGCCGCGATCTCCGGACGGCCTTTCGCCAGCCAGCGCGCATACACCGTCCCGAAGCTGAAGCCCAGCGCTCCCGCGCGTGCGCCACGGCTCTCAGGCAGGCCAAGGACGTGGTCGAGCGCGGAAGCGGCGCGGGCCAGCAGCCGCTCGGCGTTGTGCTCTTCGTCGAGCTCCTCGGCGTACTTCTCGGCACCCTCGATGCTGTCCAGCACCGCTCGGTCGAACAGATCCGGGGCGATCACCGTGAAGCCATCGGCGGCCAGGTCGTCGCAGAAGCGACGGAAGTCCTCGTTCAGGCCCCACCAAGCGTGCAGCGCCAGGACCGGCGGCCCGGGCGGTGTCGGTGGCGTCGCCAGGTACGCGTCACACCCGCCGTCCGGCGTATCGATCCGAATCGTGTGGCCCTGTGTCATTTCCCCTGTCGTCTGTTGCATCGCTCCATGCTAGGGCGCAATTGCTGTCATCGCCCTGTCAGGAATCCGTCCAGCGCACGGCGGAACGCCGCCGGCTGCTCCACCCACGGGAAGTGCCCAGCGTCTTCGATCACCGCGAGCCGTGCCCCGGGGATGCCATCGGCCATCTCGTGCGCGGCGGTTACGTCGCAGATGAAGTCGTCGTCGCCGACCACCACCAGCGTGGGCGTCGAAATCCGGCTCAGCTCGGGCCGCAGGTCCATGCGCTCCTGCCGCGGACCCCAGCTGCGGGCTGCCCGCGCGTGGAAGGTCGATCCCTCAAGGCCGCCGATGAAGGCCTGCGCGGTCTCATCCCAGCGGTGGAAGTACATCGGCATGATTGCCAGCAGCTCGCGCGTCGCCTGGGCGTCGTCCTCTGCCGTTTCGTCTGCATCGAGCAGCGAGCGAACCTCGGGGTACCACGGCTCCCCCTGGCGGCGATCCATGGCCGCGGCGATCCGCACGCCGGCTGCCTCGTCCAGTGCCGGGGCGGTGTCGAGCAGGACCAAGCTCACCAGGCGTTCCGGGTGGTCGATGGCGTGGCGCATGGCCACCATGCCGCCGTGCGAGAAGCCCAGCAGCCCTATCTGCGCCAGGCCAAGGGCGTCGCAGACCGCTTCGATGTCGGCGGCATAGTGCTCGAGCTGGTAGGCCTCCGAGTCCGCTGGCGCGCTCGAGCCGCCGGTTCCGCGCGGATCGAGCCACACGATGGTTGCCAGCTGGTCGAGGCCGGCCAGGTCACCCAGGTAGTCGGCGGCGGTGCCCGGTCCACCCGGATGCGCGAGCAGGACCGGTCCGCTGCCGCTGACCCGGTAGTGAAGGCTGACGTCGTCATGGCCGGGCACCGTCCCCTCACCAGGCTCCAGGACCTGTAGCTGCTCAGTCATGGCGCGGATGATGCGCCGATGGGCAGGGTGGCGCCCACCCATGTTGGGGCTGTTCGAATTAGAACACCGGTTCTATACTGGACCGTCCGATGGGCACGCCGGACGACTACTGCGAGCTCCACGCGCACTCAAACTTCAGCTTCCTCGACGGGGCAAGCCACCCCGAGGAGCTGGTCGGCCGCGCCGCGCTGCTGAGCATGCCGGCGGTGGCCGTCACCGACCATGCCGGTCTCTATGCGGCGGTCCGCCTCTGGAAGGCGGCCGGCCAGACCCGGACCGACGCTGCTCGTGAGGCGGGGTTGGCACCCGTCACCGCACTGATCGGGCTGGAGCTGGCCATCCCACGCGACGAGCGCGAGCTGCGCCTCGCCCGCCGCGGCCGGAAGCTGAATGACCCGCTGCGCGGCGACCAGGCGAGCCGCGGCTGGCCGGGGGAGTTCCATGCCGGGCCCATCCCCGGTGACCACCTGGTCGTGCTGGCCCGCGACGGCGCCGGCTACGCGGCGCTCTCTCGCCTCGTCAGCCGCGGCCACCTGGCCGGGGAGAAGCAGTTTCCCGTCTTCGAGGCCGCGCTCGTCGAGGAGGCGCTCGATGCCGGCCGCGGCCACCTCCTCGGGCTCAGTGGCTGCCGCAACGGGGAGGTGCCGCGCCGCTTGCTGGCCGGCGACCCCGACACGGCACTGGCCGCGGCGGAACGCTGGGCGAGCCACTTTCCGGCAGGCGACTTCGCGGTGGAGCTGAGTCATCATCTCGAGCCCGACGACGACTGGCTCGTGGCGCAGCTGGTCGCCCTGGCGGAGCGCGCCGGGTTGCCCACCGTCGTGACCAACGAGGTGCACTACGCCGATCCAGGCAGCCACCGCCTCCAGGACGTGCTGGTCTGCATCCGTCACGGCGCCACCCTGGACGAGGCGCGCGAGCTGCTCCTCCCCAACGCCGAATATCGGCTGAAATCGGGGGCCGAGCTCGCGCGCATCGGCGAGGCACTGCCGGACGAGCGCAGCCAGTGCGCCTGGGCCGCGGGCATGGCCCGGGCGGCCGCCATCGGCGCCGAGTGCCGGCTGGACCTGGACTTCAAGCGCTACCGGTTCCCGGGCTTCACGGTCCCCGAGGGCGAGACGCCGTTCTCATACCTGTACCAGCTTGCGCACGAGGGCTTACGCCGCCGTTATCGGCCCATTACCAAGCAGGCGGTGAACCAGCTCGCGCACGAGCTCGACATCATCGAGCGCACGAACCTGGCGGAGTTCTTCCTAATCGTCTGGGACCTGATGGAGTTTGCGCGCCGGGGCGGGATCATCGGCCAGGGCAGGGGCAGTGCCGGTGACTCGATCGTGGCCTACTGCCTGGGCATCACCAAGGTTGACCCGATCGAGCACAAGCTCCTCTTCGAGCGCTTCATCAACGAGGCGCGGACGCTGCCGGACATCGATATCGACTTCGACGTCAACCGGCGCGAGGAAGTGATCCAGTACCTCTACGACCGCTATGGCGAGGACCACTCGGCCATGGTCTGCACCGTGATCACCTACCGTGCCCGCTCGGCGGTGCGAGAGGTGGCGAAGGCGCTCGGCTTTCCCCTTGAGGCGGTCGACCGCGTGGCCAAGGCGCTGGACACGCGCGATGCCTCCGACGTGGCGCGCGACCTGGCGCTGGATGGCAGCTTCGGTTGGCTGTTCGACGAGATCGGCCTGGACATGGCGGCGGAAGCGGTGCCACCGGGTCGCGACGGGCGTCGGACCGATGGTGGCCCGCTGGTCACCCACGAATCCGACTCGTCCTGGAACCACCGTCCGCGTCCGGTGCTGGCCCCCGCGCCGCTGCCACTCCGGCCCGACCTGGCCGATGCCGAGGCACGCGCACGAGATGCGGCCGGGGACCATGACGGGCGGCCGTACAGCGAGTCGGGCTGGGTGCCGCCTCGACGGCCGCAGGTGCTCGACCAGTCGGTGGTCAGCGTCAAGCACGAGGGCTGGGAGCAGAAGCGCTACGGGCCCGGCGGCCTGCGCGCCGCGGCGCAGCTCGACCTGCCGGAGCCGCGCGACAACGGGACCCCCGGGCCCTCGAGCGATCGGCCGGCCGTGGTCCGCGTGGATCCGGAGAGCGGCATGCCCATCAAAGAGCGGCTGCGTCCCAGCGTGCTGCCGGATCTCGCGGACGCTCCCTGGTCCATCCATGCGCAGCCGCGGAACCGGTGGCAGTGGCTGCTCGCCCTGTGCGGCGAGATCGACGGCTTTCCGCGCCACCTGGGCATCCACGTCGGCGGGATGCTGGTCACCCGCACGCCGCTGATCGACCTGGTCCCCATCGAGCGCGCCACCATGCCCGGCCGCGTGGTGACCCAGTTCGACAAGGAGGACATCGAGGCGCTCGGCCTGGTGAAGATCGACCTCCTCTCCCTGCGGACGCTGGGCGTGGTGGCCGAATGCCTGGACCGCATCGAGCGCGATACCGGAGCCAGGCCGGACCTGGACAGTCTCCCCCATGACGACCCGAACGTCTTTCGCACGATCCAGGTGGCCGACACGGTGGGCATGTTCCAGATCGAGAGCCGCGCCCAGATGCAGGCTCTGCCCAAGGCGCGTCCCGAGCGTTTCGAGGACCTGGTCGTCCAGGTGGCCATCATCCGTCCGGGCCCGGTGCAGGGCAACGCGGTCCACCCGTACCTGCGGCGCCGTGCCGGCCAGGAGGAGGTGACCTACCTCCACGACTCGTTGAAGCCGATCCTGGAGGACACGCTGGGCGTGATCCTCTACCAGGAGCAGGTCATGCAGGTGGCCATCGACATCTGCGGCTACACGCCCCTGGAGGCGGACATCTTCCGCAAGGCCATGGGTAGCCATCGGTCCCACCAGAAGATGCAGGCGGAACGCGGCAAGTTCGTGTCGGGGGCCATGCGCACCGGCCTGACCGAGGAGGCCGCCAACGAGCTGTTTGCCAAGTGCTCGGCCTTTGCCGAGTTCGGCTTCGCACGGGCGCACGCGGCGGCCTTTGCCAAGATCACCTACGACACTGCCTGGCTGCGCCAGTACTGGCCCGCGCATTACTACGCCGGCGTGCTCAACAACCAGCCGATGGGCTTCTACTCGCCGGCCGTGATCGTGGGCGACGCGAAGCGCCATGGCATCCGGGTGCTGCCGGTGGACGTCAACGCATCGGCCTGGGAGCACGACACCCGGCCGCAGCCGGACGGCAGCCATGCCCTGCGGCTGGGCATGCGCCAGGTGAAGGGCATCGACGAGTCGTCGCGCGAGCTGCTCGAGCGCGAGCGTGCGGCAGGTGCGTATGCCGGCGTGCGCGACTTCGTGGCTCGTACCGGCCTGGGCGAGCAGGTGGTCGAGCGCCTGATCGCCATCGGTGCCTTCGACTGGACCGCTGCGCCCCGTCGCGAGCTCCTCTGGCAGCTGCGTACGACCATGGAGGATGCCAACCCGGCGCGTCCCGCGCTGGGCCTGACCGATGACGCCCAGCGCGCGCTGGGCGCCTCGCTCCCGCCCATGTCCTTCGCCGAAAAGGTGGCCGCCGACTACCGGGAGCTGGGGCTGTCTCCCACGGCCCATGCAGTCGAGCTGTTCCGCGAGCGCCTGACCGCGCGGGGCGTGCGACCGATTGCCGAGGCAGCCCGGCTGCGCGATCGGTCGATGATCCGCCTGGCCGGCCTGGCGGTGAGCATCCAGCACCCCATGACCGCGAAGAACTTCGTGTTCATCGCGCTGGAGGACGAGACCGGGATGATCAACGTGACGGTGCGGCCAGACATCTACCAAGCGAACCGGGCGGTGCTGCACCGGCATCCGTTGCTGGTCATCGATGGCCGGCTGCAGGTGGAGGGCGGCGTGCTGAACGTCGTCGCGCAGCAGCTGCATCCGGTCGACGCCGTGGTCAACCAGGAGGCGCGCGAGACGCGGCTACCGCTCGCCAAGCAGCAGCGCATGTTCCGTTGACCCTCCTTCCTATACTGGGCCGCCATGACCCGCCCCGACCCGAGCCTCCGGCAGCAGGCTTCCGTTCGCACCGCGCTACGGGTTGGCGGGGCGATCCTCCTGGGACTCGGCCTGGTCCTGACGGCCGCCGGGTTGGTGAGCTTCTTCGGCTCATTCAACGATCCCGCCCAGGGCATGCCGCGGAACTTCTGGATGGCGTTCGTCGGGCTGCCGCTGGTGGCCATTGGCGGGTCGCTGGTCAGGGCGGGGTACCTCGGTCCCGCCAGCCGGTACGTCGCCGGCGAGGTCACGCCGACCATTCGCGACGCGATCGGCGCGCTGGGCATCGGCCAGGTCGAGCAGGTCTGTGCTGCCTGCGGGCATCACAACGACGCGGATTCCCGCTTCTGCAATGCCTGCGGCAAGCCGCTCGGTCGCACCTGCCCGTCGTGCGGCGCCGAGAACGACCCGAACGCCCGCTTCTGCGACGGCTGCGGCCAGCCCCTGCCCGCCTGACAGCGGCTCATCGGCGCCATGCCGTCATCGCTCGCCGAGGCCGTACGCGCCTTCGCCTTCGGCCTGCCCGACGCCTGGGAGGACCATCCCTGGGGCGAGTCGGTTGCCAAGGTGGGCAAGAAGGTGTTCGTCTTCTTCGGCACTGATGCTGATGGGGCACCGCGCGACGCGATCGTGCATCTCAGCGTGAAGCTGCCGGAGTCCCACGAAGAGGCGCTCGCGCTGCCCTTCGCGGAGCCCACCGGGTATGGGCTGGACCGCGGATCCTGGGTCACGATCCACGCGCCACCGGACTGGCCGGCCGAAATGCTCACGGACTGGATCGCCGAGAGCTACCGCGCGGTCGCGCCGAAGCGCCGGAAGAGTCGCTAGCTGCCGAGCGGCTCGATGGAGACGATCTCCGCGCTCCACGGGCAGTAGCGATCGCCGCTCAGCGTTCCATCTTCGACGTGCGATGGCAGTCCGTCGCACACCTCGATCGACAGCTCCGCCAGTGCCACGTCACTCGGGTCGATATGCCAGCTGTAGCCGGTGTTCACGCCACCATCGTCGCCCCTGACGATCCGGCCGTTGGGGATCAGCGGGCCGGCGCTGCCGTCCTGCCAGGCCTGCGCCAGCCGAACCTCGGCCGGATCGGTGAACAGGACCCGGTAGGTCTCCTGCCCCGCCACGCGAAACGTGACGACTGCTCCGGCGGCGGCGGACGGCGCGGCAGAAGAGGTGGGCCCGGCCGTGAGCCGACCCGTCGCCGGCGGCTGGCTCGGCGATGACGGCGCGGGCTGGGCGCAGGAGGCCAGCAGGACCGCGATCGCAGCGAGGCGGAGCCGATGCACGTGGGAACCGTATCCGGCGTGGTGCCGTCCTGCACGGCATTACGCGGAGCGCATGGAAGGACCCACCCATGAAACGACTCGCATCCCTGTCCCTGGCGATGGTGGCCACGCTCATCGTCGCCGCGCCCACCCTGGCCTGCGGCGGATTGATCGGGCCCAACGGCGCCGTCAACCTGCTGCGGACCACGACCTTCGCCGGCTACCACGACGGCGTCGAGCATTACGTCACCAGCTTCGAGTTCGCCGGCGGTAAGGGAGAATTCGGGAGCATCGTGCCGCTTCCCGGCGTGCCCACCGACGTGGTCCGCGGTGGCGACTGGACCCTCCAGCGCCTGGTGCTGGAGACGCAGCCCCAGGACGAGCGGGGACTGTTCGCCCCGCTGTCCGCCGGCGCGGCACGCGATAGCGCGCAGGTCCTGCAGCAGGTCAAGATCGACGCGCTCGAGATCACCATCCTGAAGGGCGGCGGCGACCAGGTAGGTCTGTGGGCGGTGGACCATGGCTTCCGCCTCCCGCCCGATGCGCCCGAGGTGCTCGATTTCTACGCCGAGCGCTCGCCGATCTTCATGGCAGCGCGCTTTGATGCCGATGCGGCCAGGCGCCGGGGCCAGAACGTCGGCGATGGTACGCCCGTCCACCTGACCATCCCGACCGACAACCCGTGGGTCCCCCTGCGCATCCTCGCCCTGGGGCGGACTTCCGCCGAAACCGTGCAGGCCGACGTCTTCCTGCTGACCGACGAGCAGCCGGCCATGCTGCCCGACCCGGGCGCCCTCATCGGCACCCCGGGCCTGTCGCTGGAGCACGCGGCACCGGCGACTCCACAGCTGCTGGCCGACCTCCGCTCGGACAAGGGCATGGGCTGGGTGCCGGACAACGCGTGGCTTACGAAGATCGCCATCGACGCCAAGGCGCCGCAGCTGCGGTTCGACCTGGCAATCGACGCATCCGGGCGGGGCCTGCCGTCGCTGGCCGACGCGGGCTTCTCCCCGTTCGGTCCGCTGCCCGCGCCGCCGTCGAGCACCATGATCTGGGTCCTGCTGGTGGCAGTGGCGTTCACCCTGCCGCTCGGCGCCGTTGCGCTGATCGCGGTAGCGGCCCGCGGCGGTGGGAGCGGCGGCCGGCCGCTGGCCGGCGCCTGACCTCGATGCGCTCCGCGCGAGTCATGCTGGTGGCCGTGGTCCTGGCGACCACGGCTGCCGGCTGCCGTGCCCAGGCTGCCGAGAGCGGGCCGATCACGCGGCAGATCACCATCCACTACACCCATTTCGACCCCAGCCAGCTGACCGTGCCGCACGGTGTGCCGGTCACGTTCGTGCTCGTCAACCAGGACCCGATCGAGCACGAGTGGCTCATCGGGGACGCGGCCTTCCACGAGCGTCACCGGCATGGGACGGAGGCCCACCACGGGGCGCGGCCGAACGAAGTGTCGATCCCGGCCCTGCGCACCATGCGGACGACGCTCACCTTCGACCAGCCGGGCACGTTGCTGTATGTCTGCCACCTGCCCGGGCACGAGGCCTACGGGATGGTCGGCACGCTGACCGTCACTTGATCGTTGGCGGGCGTTACCCGCCGACCGCCGGCACGCCCAGCATCCCGGGCAGGAGGTTCCCGAAGAAGTAGCCGGCCACGCCGGCCACGGCGCCCAGCACCAGGATCTCTGCCCCCGAGCGCCACCAGCTGCGGCGCGTCCAGCGCGACTTCACGACGCCGATGGCGAACAGCACGCTGGCCGTGGCGATCACGGATGCCAGGGTGGCCACATCCAGGTCGAGGACCAGGTACGGCAGGATTGGGACGGCGGCGCCGAGACCGAACGAGACTCCCATGATGAGGGAGCCCTGCAGCGGGCTTCCCTCTGCCAGGCGGTGGGTCAGCCCCAGCTCCTTCTCGACCATGGTCTTCAGGAGCACGTCCGGATGCCGGGCAATGGCGCGGGCCATCGAAGCCGATGCCTCCGCGGGCAGGCCGTCCTCCTCGAACATGAACGCCATCTCGGCCTCGGCCTCGCCCGGCCGCTCCACCACTTCCTGGCGTTCGCCGACGATCTGCGCCTCGAAGATCTCATGCTGGCTCTTGCTCGACATGTACTCGCCGGCGGCCATGCTGAACACGCCGCCGAGGCCCACCGCGATGCCGGCGACGAGCACCGGGAACTGCTCCGAGAAGGCACCGGCCGCAATCGTCACCGCGGCGAGCGTGCTGACCAGACCATCCTGTGCGCCAAAGATCGCCTCGCGGATCTCACCCAGCAGGCTTGCCTTGCGGCGCTCATCGGCCAGGTGGGCAGCCAGCCACTGCTTGTCGAATTCGTGCGGGGCCAGGCTGGCGCGCGCCTGCTCGTCATCCAGCGCCGCAAGTCGGTCGTGTTCCACGGCCTGATGCTAGCTGAGCCGTATCTGCTCGAGTCGGGCACTGTTCGGCGTTCCAAAACGTCCTGCGGGTGATGAGCACTCGATCAGGAGGTCCTGCCATGCAGGCACCAGCACGCCGATGGGCCCCCGCCCTCGGCCTCCTCACCGTCCTGTTGACCATCGCCCTGCTGGCCGCTGCCTGCGCCACGGCTTCGGCCCCGGCCGCCGGCGCCGGCGGCGAAGATGCGGGCCAGCCGGTTCCCGCGGAGGAACCCGGCAAGGGCCAGCTCGATGGCGGAACCGGCCAGGGCGGCAGCGTTCCATTCGCCGATCTGGCGGAGCGCAAGATCGTGAAGACCGGCGAGCTTACCCTCGAGGTGCCAGCCGTCGGGACGGCCGTAGGCGAGCTGCGGGCGATGGCGCTCTCCCTGGGTGGCTACGTCTCCGACTCGCGCACCGGTGGCGAGCACGAGTCCGCGACCGTGACGCTGCGCGTGCCCGCCGAACGCTTTGACGCGGCGCTGGAGCGGCTGCATGGCATGGACGGCGAGGTCAAGGTGGAAGCCACGAAGGACGAGGACGTGACCTCCTCCGTGGTGGACCTGGATGCTCGCATTCGCAACCTGCAGGCGTCCGAGGAGCAGTACCGCGTCCTGGTCGGGCGCGCCGAGAAGATCGCCGACGTCCTGGCGGTGCAGTCACGCCTCGACGAGGTGCGTGGCCAGATCGAGCAGCTGACCGCGCAGCTCAAGCAGCTGAACGGCCTCGCGGCCCTGTCGACCATCACCGTGACCCTGGTTCCGAACAGCACGCCGGTCCAGGACGCGGCGGAGGCATGGGATCCGGGCGCGACGTTCGGCAGCGCGGCGGCGGCCCTGGTTTCGGCCGGCCAGACGCTGGCCGATGCCGGCATCTGGCTGCTGATCGTCGGGCTGCCGATCCTGGTGGTGGTGGCCATCGTCCTGTGGCTGGCCCTGCGGCTGAGGCCGCTGGCTCGCCGGATGGCAACCCCGCCGTCCGCGCCGGTCTCCGAGGAGTAGGAGCGCGCCGGAGGCCGCCATCGGCCAATGACCATGCGATAGACTGCCCGCGTCCTTTAAGCCCGGCCCGGTGAGGCCGGAAAGGAGCAGCGTGCAGACCCTGAGCCGAACCGACACGACGCCATCCGCCTCCGCGCGGACGGCGTCTCTTTTTGCTCCCGGCCTGCTGGCGCTCGAAGGGGGCATGGTCCTGCGCGGGAGGCTGCGCGGCGCACCACTGCCCGCGCAGGGGGATCTCATCTTCACCACGGCCGCGACGGGCTGGGGAGAGATCCTCACCGATCCCTCCTACGAGGGCCAGATCGTGGTGCTCACCCACCCGATGGCGGGCAATTATCGGATCGACCCGTCCGAGCTGGAGTCGGGCCGGGTCCATGCCCGCGGCCTGGTGGTCACGCGGCTGATGACACCGCCCGGCGGGCAGGGCCTGGCCCTGGAGCAGCTGCTCACAGAGGCGGGCATCCCCGCGCTGGAGGGCATCGACACGCGGGCCGTCACGCTCGCGCTTCGTCGGGGAGCCGCACGGCGCGCCATCATCCGCCCCGTTGACGGCGGTGGCGCCGACGCCGCGGCCGACGTTGACACCTTCGCCGTCGCAGCAGCAGCGAGCAGCCCCGCCTGGGAGAGCGTGGACCACGTCGCCGCGGTGTCCAGCCGCGACCCGTACGAGGTCGCGCCCGCAGGCACGCTGCGCGGGCGGGCCGTGCTCGTCGACTACGGCGTGAAGCGCTCCCTCCTCCGGGCGCTGGCCAGCCGCGGGCTCGCCATCAGCGTGCTCCCGCACGACGCCTCGGCAGCCGACGTGCTGTCCCGCGCCCCCGACCTGGTGGTCCTGTCCCCTGGTCCCGGCGACCCGGCGCGCATGACCGCGCAGATCGCCGCGGTGGGCGCGCTGGCCGCGGCGGCAGGGGCCGACGGCCCGCCACTGCTGGGCATCTGTCTCGGCCATCAGCTCCTGGCGCTGGCAGCCGGGGCGCCGACCCGCCGCCTGGCCGTCGGACATCACGGCGGCAACCACGCCGTGATCGACACCGCCTCGGGGCGCGTGGACATCGGGGCGCACAACCACGAGGTCGCCGTGCTGGATGTCCCCGCCCTGGCCGCCGCGGGCTACCGGGTCAGCCACCGTGACCTGAACGACGGCACGGTCGAGGGCTTGGTCCATGTCTCGGGGAAGATCGCGTCGGTCCAGTTTCACCCCGAGGGGGCGCCCGGGCCCATCGACGCCGAGCGGGTATTCGATCTGGCCGTGGCCGGCATGACGGGCAAGGCTTGATCGCGCCGCGCGCCAGGGCCATGCCCGCGCCGCGACGAGTCCTGGTCATCGGGTCGGGACCGATCGTCATCGGGCAGGCGGCCGAGTTCGACTATGCGGGCGTGCAGGCCTGCCTGGCGCTGCGCGCCGAGGGCGTGGACACCATTCTGGTGAACTCGAATCCCGCCACTGTCATGACCGATCCCGATGTTGGCGGAACGGTCCTTATCGGTCCCTTATCGGTCGCTTACCTGGAAGGCGTGATCGCCGAGCACCGGCCGGATGCGCTGCTGCCGACGCTCGGTGGGCAGACAGGGCTGAACCTGGCGGTCGCGCTGGATGACGCCGGCATCCTGCAGCGGTACGGCGTGCGCGTGCTCGGCACCCCGCTGGCCGCCGTCCGCGCGGCCGAGGATCGGGGCGGCTTCCGTTCGCTGGTGACCGGCATCGGCGAGCCCGTGCCGGAGAGCGCGGTGGTCGAGTCGCTGGAGGACGGCCTGGCCTTCGTCCGTCACCTCAACGCGCCGATCGTCGTGCGGCCCGCCTTCACGCTCGGCGGTGGCGGCGGCGGGTTCGCCATGGACGAGGCCGATGCGCGCGTGCGCATTGCCCACGGGCTAGCCGCCAGCCCGATCCACCAGGTGCTGGTCGAGCGCAGCCTGCTGGGCTGGTACGAGATCGAGTTCGAGGTCATCCGCGACAGCGCCGACACGACCATCGCCATCTGCGGCATGGAGAACCTGGACCCGATGGGTGTCCATACCGGCGACTCCATCGTGGTCGCGCCGATCCAGACCCTGCCCGACCCCGTCGTCCAGCGGCTGCGCCGCTGCGCGTTGAAGATCGTGCGCGCGCTGCGGCAGGAAGGGGGCTGCAATGTGCAGCTTGCCGTCTCGCCCGATGGGGCCGACTACCGGGTGATCGAGGTCAACCCGCGCGTCAGCCGCTCGAGTGCGCTCGCGTCCAAGGCGACCGGCTATCCCATCGCCCGCGTCGCCGCGCTGGTCGGGCTCGGCAAGCGGTTGGACGAGCTGCCGAACCCGGCCACGGGCATCGGCTCGGCTGCCTTCGAGCCGGCCGTGGACTACGTGGTGGTCAAGCTGCCGCGCTGGCCGTTCGACAAGTTCCCGAGTGCCGACCGCAGCCTGGGAATCCAGATGAAGGCCACCGGGGAGGCCATGGCGATCGACCGTGAGTTCGGATCGGCGCTGCTGAAGGCCATCCGCTCGCTTGAGCCGCGCGGGCGCGGCTGGACCTGGGAGGACCCGGCCTGGAACCTGACCTACCGACAACCGGACGATCTGCCGGCGTTTCTGGCACCGTCAGACACCCGCCTCTGGCGGATGATCGGCCTGCTGCGGCGTGGTTGGGCCGATGCAGCCCGGGTGTCGGCCGTCACCGGCATCGCACCCTGGTTCACCGAGCGGCTGGCGGAGCTGGTGGCCGCGGAGCGCCGGGTGGTGGGTGCCCCGCTGGCCGATGCCAAGCAGGTGGGCTTCGGCGATGCGGACATCGGCATCCTGTCCGGCGTGCCGGCCGTGGCCGTGCGTCGGGCGCGGGCGAGGGCAGGCATAGCCCCGGCCTATCGCCGGGTCGACACGTGCGCCGGCGAGTTCCCGGCAGAGACCCCCTACTTCTACAGCTCGTACGCCACCGGCGAGGTGCCCCCGCCGACCGATCGGCGCAGCGTGATCGTGGTCGGCTCTGGCCCCATCCGGATCGGGCAGGGGATCGAGTTCGACTACTGCAGCGTGCGCGCCGCCTGGGCCATCCGTGACCTCGGCCTCGACGCGGTGGTCATCAACAACAACCCGGAGACGGTGTCCACGGATTACGACGCCTGCTCGCGGCTGTACTTCGAGCCGCTGGACACCGAGGGCGTGCTCGACGTCATCGACCACGAGCGCGCCCTGACCGGCGAGCCGCCCCACGTCGTGCTGACCTTTGGCGGGCAGACGGCCATCGACCTGGCGAAGGACCTGGCCTATGCCGATGTGCCGATCGCCGGGCTCACCGCCGAGGCCATCGAGACGACCGAGGACCGTGAGCGGTTCGCGCAGCTGCTCGACGAGCTGGGCCTGTCCGGGCCACGCGGCCAGCTGGCCGAGGACGAGCCCGGGTTGCGCCGCGCGATCGAGGAGCTGGGCCTGCCCGCGATCGTGCGTCCGTCCTGGGTGATCGGCGGTCGGGGGATCGCCGTGCTTCGGGGCACGGGTGACGTTGACGTGCTGCTTGCTACCGAGATCGGCTGGCCGTTGCGCGTCGACGAGCTGGTAACTGGCGTGGAGCTGGACGTGGATGCCATCAGCGACGGGACCGCGTGGTGCGTTCCCGGCATCCTGGAACAGCTGGATCCTCCGGGCATCCACTCGGGCGATTCGGTGGCGGTTGTGCCGCCGCAGGGCCTCAGCCGCGCACAGCAGGAAGCGGCGGCCGAGGCCGCGGGACGGATCGCGCTCGCCCTGGGACTACGTGGGATCCTGAACGTGCAGATGATCGTGGCCGGCGACCGAGTGGTCGTCATCGAGGCCAATCCGCGGGCCAGCCGCACCGTCCCGATCGTGGCCAAGGCCACCGGCCGCGACGTGGTGGCCGACGCCGTCCGTTGCGCCCTCGGCGCCACGCTGGCCGAGGTTGGACTGGCGCCCGGGTTGGCCGACGACGCCCCGCTGGTCGCGGTCAAGGCTCCCATCGGGTCGCTGTGGCGCCTGCCGGGTGTCGACGTATCGTTGGGACCCGAAATGCGCTCCACCGGCGAAGTCCTGGGCCTGGCGCCTTCGTATGCGTTGGCGCTCGAGGCGGCCCGGCAGGCCGAGGCCGCGCACCTGGCGCCCGGCACCGCACCCAGCATTCCGGCGGCCGGCGCCGCAGCTGCTGTTTCCGCGGGACAAGGTTAGGGGGCTGTCGCGGCTCCGGTACGGAGGGTCCCGAACCGCGACAGCCCCCAGATCAGACGTCGGGCGAGCTCATCGCCACGACCGACGGGATGGACCTTCAATGTCACCGCCGGCCCGAGCTTCCATTGGCGACGGTCCAGATCCCGTAGGTGCCGGTCGGACGGAACACCGCCCGCCGACGTCCTCAGCGGGCTGGTATCAGCAAGAACCGTGCCGGAATCGGGCTGGAGTCAGGCGCATCGCGTCGGGGTGCTCAGCGCCGCCGCTGGCGGGTTCCGGTGGTGCGTTGCGCCGCCAGCCGGCGACGGAAGTAGCCCGCGTACCAGCCCATCAGCGCGGCGTACAGCAGGCTGAGCTGCGCGATCGCGGCCACGATCGAATAGCCGAACCACTGCAGGGCGGTGCCGTTCTGGATGTTGCCCGGCACCAGCGCCATGAAGATCCCCTGGATGACGCTGCCAACCAGGGCGGTGACCAGGCCGAACAGCCACGGCTTCTGCCAGCCGATCCAGCCGGCCGCCAACGCAGCGAGCACCCCGGCCATCTGGAAGATCAATCGGGGCAGGGCAATCGGCGTGATCAGGGTGAGCATCTGGGCCGCGGCCCAGGGGATGGCCGGCAGCAGCCAGGCGCGCGGGTTGTTGGCAAGCAGGTACAGCCACGCGACCTGGTTGTGCAGCGGACCGTCGTACGTGAAGCCCGCCAGCGGGTCCGGCCTGTCCGGCAGTGGCGGTGCGGGCGGGAAGATCGAGCTCAGCAGGCCGGGGCGCTGCTGCTTGACCGGCCGATCATCTGCGCCGGCGGTCTCCGCGGAACCATCCTCAACGAGCTCGTCGCCGCGCTCGAGCTGGCGGCTACGGCGGCGGGCGTTGGCGCGGGACACGGCATCACGGCGAGTGGTCTTGGGCATGGCCGGCGGATTGTACGCGACCCAGTGGATGGTGGCCCTTGGACGATAACCGCCCGATAAGCGTGTCGTAAGCGGCCACCTGCCAGTCTCGGCGCCTCGCTCGACGTCCGCCTGTCGCCTCCAAACCGGAGGTGCTCAGTGATCTCGCATCGTCCCCGGCCCCGACGGCGGGCTGCCAGCGGCCGGACCCTCATTGCGCTGGCTGCCAGCGCCCTCATCCTTCTCGCGGCGCTGCCCACGGCCCTGGCGTTCCACGACGCGACCGCCGCCGGCCCGCTGGCCGACGAGCTGGCGGCCAGCAGCGCAGGGATTGCCCACTTGGTCGTCAGCGAGGTGATGACGGGCGGGACCAGCGCCTCGGACGAGTTCATCGAGATCTACAACCCGACGTCACAGGTGTTGCCGCTCGAAGGGCTTGAGGTTGTCTACGTCACGGCAACGGGCAGCACCATCACTCGAAAAGCGTCTTGGCCGGCGGGCAGCGCGGGCCTGTCGGCGGGCGCGCATGTGCTGATCGTGAACAGCGCCGGGGTCTACAGCGCCAGCGGCGACCAGACCTACACCGGCGGCTTGGCGTCCACAGGCGGCAGCGTGGCAATCCGCATCCTTGGAGCAGCCACGGCGGTCGACTCCGTCGGCTGGGGTAATGCCACCAGCACGTGGCTCGAGGGGATGCCCGCAGCGGCCGTGGCGTCAGGCCACTCGATCGAGCGCCTGCCGGGCGGCGCTGCCGGATCGGGACAGGACACGGACGCGAACAGCCTGGACTTCACTGACCGGGCGCTGCCTGATCCGCAGAACTCACTCTCGAGCCCGATCCCGCAGCCGACGCCGACGGAGACGCCCACCGCTGACGGATCTGCGACTCCAACCGCGACAACCACCCCGTCCGACACGACTCCCGCGACCGCCTCGCCGACCGACACCCCGAGCTCGACGCCGACCGTCGGGTCGCAGAGCCCGACGCCCAGCGCCATTCCGACGGCGACGCCATCCCCGCTGACGTCTGCCACGCTGGCCCCCAGCTCGACGCCGACCCTCGCGCCCACGCCCTCGCCCACGCCGGCTCCGGTGCTGAGCATCGCCCAGGCTCGAGCCCTGCCCGACGGATCGGTCGCGACCATCGAGGGGTTGGCGCTGACCGACAGCGGCTTTGCCGATGGCGGTGGCTACATCGTCGACGAGACGGCCGGCATCGCCGTGCTGCTCAGCGACGGTGCGTTCGAGCGCGGCGCCCTGCTGCGGGTCACCGGCCTGCTCGATGACCGCTTCAGCCAGCGAACGCTCCGCGCCGATGCGTCCGGCCTGGCGGTCCTGGGCACCGCCCAGGAGCCGGGGGCTCAGGAGCGCACGACCGGGATGGTCCACGAGGCGGACGAGGGGGAGCTCGTGGCGATCAGCGGAACCCTGACCAGCAGCGCGACGCAGCTCACCTCGACCGTCGCGTTCGATGTCGACGACGGCAGCGGACCGATCCGGGTGCTGGTTGGCATCGGTTCGGGGATCGATCTTGGTCCGTGGACGCGCGGCAGCCAGCTTCACGTTCGCGGCGTCATCGGCCAGCGCGACTCGTCGGGGACCGGCGACGCCGGGTACCGCCTGCAGCCACGCGATTCGGTAGACGTCCTGGCCGTCGCAGGCCCGACGCCCAGCCCCACACCGTCCGCCACCCCGACGCCATCGGCCACGCCAGGCCCATCGCCGAGCACGAACCCCGACGTCATCAGCATCTCGGCAGCTCGGGCGAAGCCGTTCAACAGTCGGGTCACCGTGCGCGGCGTGGTGACGCTGCCGTCCGGCCTGGCCGAGGAGGGAACGGCCGCCATCCAGGACGAGACCGGCGCCATCGTGCTGCGCCTGGGCGATGAGGCGGGGAGACTGCGCCTCGGCGAGCTGGTCGAGGTGGCCGGAACGCGCTCAACCAAGGCGGGCATGGAGACACTTCGCGTCGTCGCGGCACCGCGCCGCCTCGGGACGCAGTCGCAACCGGATCCGAGGCACCGGGCAACGGGGGCCGTCGGGGAGACCGACGAGGCGATGCTCATCTCCGTCACCGGCGGTGTCAGCACCACGCCGCGCCGCACCAGCGCAGACAACGTCTACTTCGATGTCGACGATGGCTCGGGGCCGGTGCGCGTGTTCGTCTCGCCCGGAGCCGATGCCGACACTGAGCTCCTGCTGTCCGGCACACAGGTGGAGGTCGTTGGCGTGCTCGGCCAGGAGACGACGGGACGGCTGCCGGATCGCGGCTATCGCCTCTGGCCACGGCGCGCCCAGGACCTGCGCATCGTCGCTCAACCGCCTGGGGTGACCGGCGGGACCGGTGGCGGCACCTCGACAGGCAACCCGCACGACTCGCCGGGATCCGGCAGCGGGGCAGGCCCCGTCAGCGTCCCGGGAAGCGCTACCGGGGAGAGCGTGGACCTCCCGCAGCAGGCACGACCGCGCCTGGTGCTCGGTGTGGCCGCATCAGCGGCGCCGGCTGCCGCCGGTCGCGCCGGGGCTGAGCCGTCGATGACGCCGAGCGAGCCGGACACCGGCCCCCAACCACTGGCTGCGGGACTGCTGCTGCTCGGCGGGCTGCTGCTCACGGGATCGGCCGCAGCCACGTGCGATCCAGGGCTGCCAGGCCGCCTTCGGGCGTGGCTGCGCGCCAGGTTCGAGGCGGGGAGTGGTCCCGACTCGGCTGACGAGGGAGCGTTCGCGGACGAGAGGCGCACGGCCGTTGGCCTGCCACGCCTGGTGCCGCTGCCGGTTGCCGAGGTGGGCGAAGCGGCGCCACCACGCGCCGCACGCTCAATCCACGAGGAGCGCGAGCGTATACTCCCGCCGACCTGAGCCCCGAGCACGGCTCACGCTCGGCTGACGGACGAATCATGCTCGATCAGGAGGTGCTGCCGCCACGTGACGGAGGTCTCCCGCGCCGACCGGCCGATGACCGGCGATCGCCAGTACCACATCGCGCTGGAGCGGGGCGAGCTGGCCGAGTACATCCTGCTGGTCGGCGACCCTGGACGCGTGGCAAAGGTCAGCCAGCACTTCGATGCCGTCGAGCTCGAGCGCAGCAACCGGGAGATCACCACCGCGACGGGCACCTATCGGGGCATGCGCGTGTCAGCCATGTCGACGGGCATGGGCACGGACAACGTGGAGATCGTGCTGGCCGAGGTGATGGAGATCACCGACGCGCCTGCCTTCGTCCGCGTCGGCTCCTCGGGTGCGCTGCAGCCGGAGATCGCGCTGGGGGACCTGGTGGTGTCCATCGGTGCGGTGCGATTGGAGAACACCACCGACTTCTACGTGCACCCGGGCTACCCTGCCATCGCGCATCGAGACGTGGTCTGGGCCCTCGAATCTGCATGCCTGCTGCTGGGCTACGCCCATCACCTTGGGCTGACCGCCACCGCGAGCGGCTTTTACGCTCCGCAGGGAAGACAGATGCGCACGCTCCCAGTTCGCTATCCTCAGCTCGCGGAGGAGCTGCGACGCCAGCGCGTCGCGAACCTCGAAATGGAATCGTCGGCCCTGTTCGTGCTGACGGCCCTGGCGGGGCTCCGTGCGGGAACGGTCTGTGCGGCGTACGCACAGCGAGTCGACGGGACGTTCCTGGAAGGTGCGGCTAAGGAGGCCGCGGAGGCACGTTGCATCGATGCCGGGCTCACCGGTATCCACCTGCTCTGGCAGAAGGACCAGGAGCAGGAAGGAGATCCCCGACGCTGGTCACCGACCGGCGGGCGAGGCGGGGAGCAGTAACCGCAAACCGGCGCGACGAGCCGGAGTAAGGAGGCAACCGACCGATGGCGACCAATGCCTACTGCGTGAAGTGCAAGGCGAAGCGCGACATGCTGAACGAGCAGAAGATCACGATGAAGAACGGAAAGCCCGCGACCGAGGGCAAGTGCCCGGTCTGTGGGACCAAGATGTTCAAGATCGGCGGCTGAGGTAGCGCTCGGCACTTATCAGCATCGCGCCACATACGCGATCCGGCCGCCCGGCCGCGCGCCCCGGACATCCCGGGGCCGCCAGGCCGGGCGGTTCGCTTGCGAGATGCTCCGTCTGGGGACCTTCGCGGCGCTCGCGATACAATTACGCCCTGGTGGATGAGGCAGCCGGCCAGCCGATCCTGGCGATCGACCTGGGCGGCACGCAGATCCGCGCCGCGCACGTCAGTCCAAACCTCGTCGTTGCGCATCGGCGCGCGGTCGCGACCAATGATCAGGAGGGCGTGGATGCCGTCATCGAGCGCATCTGCGGCCTGGCACGCGAGGTGATCAACGCCGCGCGCGACGCCGGGCTGCCCGATCCGGTCGGCGTTGGCATCTCCGCGCCCGGCCCGCTCGACCCGTGGCGGGGCACCGTCGTCGCGCCGCCGAACCTGGTGGGCTGGCGTGACGTTCCGCTCGCCGCGCGTGTTAAGGCGCGGACCGGGCTGCCGACGTTCCTCGAGCGCGACACGAACGTGGCGGTCATGGCCGAGTGGCGCCACGGCGCGGCCCGTGACGCCGACGACGTCATCTACGTGACGGTGTCGACCGGCATTGGAGGCGGCGTGGTCAGTAACGGCCAGCCACTGATCGGCAAAGACGGCGACGCCGGCGAGGTCGGCCACGTGACGGTGGACATCGACGGGCCGTTGTGCGGCGACGGGTCGCCAGGCCATGCGGAGGCCATCGGCTCCGGCACCGCCATCGCCCGCGAGGGCCGAGCCCTGCTCGTGGCCGATGCCTCGCCGCGGCTGGCGGAGATCTTCGCAGCGTCGGGCGCCGCCGAGCTCGGGACTGAGCACGTGGCACAGGCCGCAGACGAGGGCGACGAGGCGTGCCGGGCGGTGCTCGACCGTGCCTGGGTGGCCATCGGCGCGTTGTGTGCGAGCCTGGTCGTCCTGCTGAACCCGGAGGTCATCGTGCTGGGCGGCAGCATCGCCGCGCATCGGCCAGAGCTCTTCGACGTCGTTCGCCGCGAGATTGACCGCCGCGCGTTCCCGATCCCGGCCCGCCGCGTGCGAGTCGTGCCCGCGGAGCTTGGCGACGACGTGTCACTGATCGGCTCGCTTCCGATCGTCAATGAACGCCTGAAGGACCCAGCATTCCAGCATTCCGTGCACGCATGAGGATATCTTTGTGACCCGCATTGGCATCAACGGCTTCGGCCGCATCGGCCGCCAGTCGCTCAAGGCCATGCTCGAGCGCCATCCGGACGAGCTCGAGGTCGTGGCCATCAACGACCTGGCACCTACGGCCACCAACGCGCACCTGTTCAAGTACGACTCCACCTACGGCCGTTTCGACGGCGAGGTGACTGCCGGCGACGGCGAGATCACCATCGACGGGCACCAGATCAAGGCCTTCAGCGAGAAGGATCCCGCCGCGCTGCCGTGGAAGGACCTGGGCGTGGACATCGTGATCGAGTCCACCGGCATCTTCACCGATGCCGAGAAGGCGAAGGCTCACCTGGCGGGCGGCGCCCGCAAGGTGATCATCAGCGCGCCGGCGAAGAACGAGGACGTCACCGTAGTCCTGGGCGTGAATGAGAGCGCCTACGACCCCGAGCGCCACAATATCGTCAGCAACGCCTCGTGCACCACCAACGGCCTGGCGTTGCCTGCGAAGGTCGTCTGGGACTGCTTCGGCATCGAGCGCGGGCTGATGACGACGGTGCACTCGTACACGAATGACCAGAACGTGCTGGACGTGGTCCACAAGGACCTGCGGCGGGCACGCAGCGCTGGCCAGAACATCATCCCGACCACCACCGGGGCGGCGAAGGCGCTGGCGCTGGTGATCCCCGAGCTGAAGGGCAAGTTCGACGGCTTCTCACTGCGGGTGCCGACGCCCACGGTCAGCGTCATCGATTTCGTGGCCATCACCACCCAGCCGGTGACGGCGGAAAGCGTGAACCAGGCGATGCGCGAGGCCGCGGACGGATCGATGAAGGGCCTGCTGGGCTACACAGAGGAGCCGCTGGTCTCCATGGACTTCAAGGGGGATGAGCGCTCGAGCATCGTGGACGCCGCTTCCACCATGGTCGTTGGCGAAAACCTGCTGAAGGTCATCGCCTGGTACGACAACGAGTGGGGGTACAGCTGCCGGGTGGCGGACCTCGCCAAGTACATGGCCGATCGGCTTTGAGTCCGGCGCAATCGGTCACGGCCATGAACAAGAAGACGGTCCGTGACATCAACGTCAGCGGCAAGCGAGTCTTCCTGCGCGCCGACCTGAATGTGCCGATCGACGACGGCCGGATCACCGATGACTCGCGGATCCGGGCCAGCCTGCCCACCCTGGTCTACCTGCTCGAGCACGGCGCCAGCGTGGTGCTGGCCAGTCATTTGGGCCGGCCGAAAGGCAAGGTCAACGACGCGCTGCGGTTGAAGCCCGTGGCCGACCGACTCAGCCAGCTGCTGGGCCGCCCGGTGCGAATGACCGGCGACGCCCTTGGGCCGGGTGTGATGACCGCGGTCGAGAAGCTGCGGCCTGGTGACCTGCTGCTGCTCGAGAACCTGCGGTTCCA
>DASSEC010000124.1:0-4350 GCA_035696685.1 Candidatus Limnocylindria bacterium
ATCATCCCAGTCGATGGTGGCTGGACCGCACAGTAGGACCGGATGCGTCGGTCAGATCGGCCGGTCACAGCTTCGAACCGTGGCGGCCGGCAAGCGCGACGAGGGCCAGCCAGGCTGCTGGCCGGCCCTCCCACGCGACGAAATGCAGGTTGGCTGGGCTAGTAGCTAGCCCAGCCGTGCATGCGGCCCGATGGGGTGATGACCCAATGGGCGCTCTTTGCCGGAGCACCGTCGAAGTCCGATGACCAGGTGCATGCCACCGCGGTGTCGCACGCGATCGGCTCGGGAACGTCTTCGGGGAAGCTGCAGCGGAACGTTTCCTTGCGATGGTTGGCGGTGACGACCTGGTGCTCTTCGCAGTTCGCCAGGAAGAAGTTGCCCTGCCGGTCAACGTAGAACGACGGCGAAGGATTAGCAGGCTTCCCTCCTGTTGCGAGTCTGCCCGCCGATTATCAGGCCGCGTGGACGCGGGTCAAGCAATTTCGACAACCAGATCGAGATTCGTCAGCCGGACGCGGATCGCCGTGCGGGCCCAATGCCCCCGACGGCACGCAGCACCAGGAGCAGCCAATACCCGAGCAGGGCGCCCACCGCGTTGAGCATGACGTCGTCCACGTCCGCCGAGCGCTCCGGGATGAAGAGCTGCGCCAGCTCGATCGAAATGGAAATCACCAGGGCCAGCAGCAGGGCGCGCCACCATCGGCCCAACCAGGGGATGGCGATGGGCCCGAACAGCCCGATCGGGAGGAGCAGCAGGACGTTGCCCACGGCCTGCGACACCCAGAAGGCGGAGTCCAGGTTGTCGAGATAGACGCGGATGGTGACGAACGGGATCGCGTTGTCGGTCACCACCTGTCCGTCGAGGGGGTGGGCTGGACGCAGCGTGAACGCATAGGTGCCCACCAGCCAGCCGACGAGGAACACGACGGAGATCAGGCGGATCATCCGTACAACCTTCTCACGATTGGGGCCGCGGCGCGCCTCCTACGCTAGAATCGGACGCGGCCTCGCACCAACCACGGGGCCGTTTTGAGCGCTCAGCACCAACGGGAGCCTCCGCCCTGGACGTTACGGGAGTCCTCTTCGTCCTGCTTGCCGTCGGCGTGGTCGGCGGCGGGCTGGCCGTGGTCACGCTCCGCAACATCATCCACTCCGCGATCGCCATGATGGTCTGCTTCGGCTCGCTGGCCGGCATGTACCTGCTGCTCGGGGCCGCCATCATCGCCGCCGCCCAGGTGCTCATCTACCTGGGCGCCATCAGCGTGCTGATCCTGTTCGCGATCATGCTGACCCAGGCTGGCGACGCCAACATCCCGGCCCCGTTCCACCGGCAGGTCTGGTTCGCCGCGCTGGTGGCGCTGGCGACCGGCGGCCTCATCGGCTGGGCGGCGGTCACGACCAACTGGGGCCAGGACCTGCACGCCGCCGCGGTGAGCATCCAGCAGATCGCCACCGCGCTCTTCACCACCTACGCGCTTCCGTTCGAGATCGTCAGCCTGCTGCTGCTGGCCGCGATCATCGGCGCCATCTTCCTGGCCCGACGGCCGGAAGAGGACGAGCGGGCGAACTGATGGGAGCCGATTGATGGGCCTGGCCGGCTACCTGGTCGTCTCGACCCTGCTCTTCTGCATCGGCGCGTTCGGCTTCCTGGCGCGCCGCAACGCGATCCTGATGCTGATCTGTATCGAGCTGATGCTCAACGGCGTGAACCTCAGCCTGGTCGCCTTCAACGCCTACCTGCCCGCGGGGGCAAACGCCGGCGGCGTGTTCGCGCTCATGATCATGGCCGTCGCCGCGGCCGAGGCGACCGTTGGCCTGGCCCTGGTGATTGCCATCATCCGCACCCGTCAGACCCCCGAGGTCGACGAGTACTCCGACCTGAAGGAGTAGACGGAGCCGATGGACCTGGTCATTGCCCTCATCCCGGCCCTGCCACTGGCCGGCTTCCTGTTCACCGTCCTGGCCGGCTCACGGCCGGACCGCGTGCCGCTGCACGGCACCCACGGTGGGCCGGAAGGTCCGGGTGGCGAATCCGGGCACGGCCACACCGGCCACGACGAGCATGAACGCAGCGCCGCTGATCCGCATGCCGGGGCCGATGCTTCCGACATGGCGCCGATTCCCAGCGAAGAGCTGCAGGCCCAGACCAGCCCGCACGCCGGCCACGCCGACGACCTGGCCAACGCCGAGGGCGCCGATGGTGTCATCCCGCCGGACCTGAACGACGGCCTGGGACAGTCCGGGCACGTCGCCCCGGGGGCGGAGCAGCCGCGCTACCGGTCGTGGATCGTCCCGACCCTGGCGGTCGCGGTCACGTGGGTGCTGAGCATGATCGTGTTCGCCAACGTCATCTTCGGCGGACAGACGTATCACGTGACGCTGTACGAGTGGATCGGCGCCGGCGACTTCCGCATCCAGGTCGCGTTCCTGGTCGACTCGCTGACGGCCATGCTGCTGCTGGTGGTCTCGAGCGTGGGCCTGCTGGTCCACGTCTACTCCATCGGCTACATGCACGGCGACCGCGGCATGTGGCGCTTCTTCGCCTACCTGAACCTGTTCATGGTCAGCATGCTGCTGCTGATCCTGGGCGACAACTTCCTGCTGCTGTACGTCGGCTGGGAGCTGGTGGGCCTGTGCAGCTACCTGCTCATCGGCTTCTGGTACAAGAAGCCCTCGGCGGCCGGGGCGGCGAAGAAGGCGTTCATCGTCAACCGCGTCGGCGACTTCGGGTTCGGGCTGGGCATCATGGCCATCTGGACCGCACTGGGCACGCTGCAGTTCGACCAGGTCTTCGCCCGGATCGGCGAGCTGGATCCGACCCTCGTCACCGTCATCGCCCTGCTGCTGTTCGCCGGCGCCGTCGGCAAGTCGGCGCAGTTCCCGCTCCACGTCTGGTTGCCCGATGCCATGGAGGGCCCCACGCCGGTCAGCGCGCTGATCCATGCCGCCACCATGGTCAACGCCGGGGTCTACATGGTCGCGCGCGCCAACCCGATCTTCGTCGAGAGCGGCGTGGCGATGTGGGTGGTGGCGTCCATCGGCGTGTTCACGGCCATCTTCGCGGCGGCGATCGCGCTGACCCAGAACGACATCAAGAAGGTGCTCGCCTACTCCACCATGAGCCAGCTGGCGTACATGTTCTTCGCCCTGGGCATTGGGGCATGGGTGGCGGCCATCTTCCACCTGGTCAGCCACGGCTTCTTCAAGGGGCTGCTGTTCATGGGCTCCGGCTCCGTCATCCACGGGGCGTCGGGCGAGCAGGACATGCGCTTCCTGGGCGGCCTGAGGGTGCCGATGCGCTGGACCTACTGGACCATGGTCATCGGCTCGCTGGCGCTGGCCGGCATCCCCATCTTCGCCGGCTTCTTCAGCAAGGACGAGATCCTGGGCGAGGCCTTCAACCGCGGCTACCTGGTCTTCTACGGCATCGGCGTGATCGTGGCGTTCATGACCGCCTTCTACACGTTCCGCATGGTCTACATGACGTTCCACGGGGAGTGGCGCGGCCCGGCCGACGCCTGGCACCACGTCCACGAGTCGGCCACCACCATGGTTGCGCCGCTGGTAATCCTGGCGGTGCCCACCATCTTGGCCGGCCTGCTGCTGGGCCTGCCGCCGGAGGGCGGAGCCATCCACGCCTGGCTCGAGGACGTCTTCCATCACGCCGAGGAGCTCGGGGCCGGCATCCTGCCCGGCTCACTTGCCGCCGGCGAGGAGCACGGCTTCCAGCTCTTCGGAATCGGCGGGCTGCTGCTGCTGGTTGGCGCGTCAGTCGGCGCGGCGGGCATCTGGCTGGCGCACCGCTGGTACGTCGAGCGGCCTGAGGCGCCGGAGCGGTTCGTGGAGCGCATCCCGCTTGGCTTCGGGCCGGGAATGTATCGGGCCAGCCTGAACAAGTACTACATCGACGACATCTACCAGCTGGTCTGGGCACGCGGCGGCGTGCTGTTCGCCAACGCGCTGTGGTGGTTCGACGCCAAGGTCATCGACGGCGCGGTGAACGGCGCTGGCTGGGTGGCGCAGCAGTTCGGCGGGGCGCTGCGGCGCTTCCAGACCGGGCGGCTGCAGAACTACGGATTGGGCATCGCCACCGGCATGGTGCTGGTGCTCATCGGCTACCTGGTGATCCGGCCATGAGTGGGAACAAGCCGTGAACGCATTCGCCGAGAGCATCCCGCTGCTGAGCCTGGTGGTGTTCACGCCGGTAATGGGGGTGCTCGCCATCCTGCTGGTGCCCGGCGACAACCATCGGGCCATCCGCTGGATCGCGCTGCTGACCGCGCTCGTGACGCTGGCGTTCAGCTTGCTGCTGCTCACCTACCAAACCGGTGGGCCGCGACTGGACCTGGT
>DASSEC010000125.1:0-11998 GCA_035696685.1 Candidatus Limnocylindria bacterium
CCGTACCTGGCCGGCAGCCGTGTCACCGAGACGAAGGGCCAGGTCTTCGGCCTGGTGGTCCGTAGCCGTGGCTTCTCCGGCAACCTGGCCGCCTTCTTCCGCTCCCTGTTCGGCGGCGAGATCCGCGAGTACACCGAGCTGCTGGAGGACACGCGGCGTCAGGCTCTTGACCGCATGGTGCAGAACGCCACGGTGATGGGGGCCAACGCCGTGCTGAGCATGCGCTTCGACAGCTCGTCGCTGGGCACCACCATGTCGGAGATCGTCGCCTACGGCACCGCCGTGGTCGTCGAGGCCGATGCGTCCGCTTCGGCTCCACCAGCCATCGACTGAGGGTCGGCGGTCATGTGGGACGTGCTGCGGGTGATCGTCGGCGCGCTCGGCGCAGTGATGGTGGCCGTCGCCCTGCTGCTGTTCAGCGCGGGCGGGGAAGCCGCGTGGTCCGGGGCGTATCCGCTCGTGCTGGGGCTGGTGGCCATCGCCACTGCCCTGTTCGAGCGCTCACGCTACTGGCCGGGCCGCGGCCGCGCCGCCGACGCGGGGTTGCGGCCAACGAATGAGCGGTTCATCGACCCGACCACCGGGGAGCGGACCCAGGTCTGGATCGACTCCGCCACGGGCGAGCGGACGTACCTACCCGACGGGGAGCAACCTCAGAAGTAGTTCACGCTGATCCCGCCATCGACCACCATGGCGGCCCCATTGGTCCAGCGCGACTCGTCGCTGGCCAGGTAGAGCGCCAGGTTGACGACCTCCTCCGGCTTGCCGAAGCGGCCGGTGGGGTTGCGGGCCAGGCGGATGCGTTCCGCCTCCTCGTCCTTGACCAGCCAGTCCATCAGCAGCGGCGTCTCGATGGGCCCCGGGCAGATGGCGTTGCTGCGCACCCCGCGCGGGCCGAACTGCACGGCCAGCGAGCGAGTGAGGCTCAGCACCGCGCCTTTCGAGGCGGTGTACGCGTCCTGCGGCACGCTGCAGCCCAGCAGCGCCACGAAGCTCGAGACGTTGATGACCGAGCCCGATCCCTGCTCCACCATGCGCGGGATGGCGTGCTTGCAGCCCAGGAACACGCCGCGCAGGTTGACGGCCATGACCTGGTCCCAGGTGTCCACGTCGGTGTCGATGACCGAATGGTCGGCCTCGGGCATGATCCCGGCGTTGTTGTAGAGGACGTCCACTCGCCCGTAGGCCGATACCGCCTCATCGACCATGCGCCGCGCGTCATCCTCGCGGGAGACATCGGCCTGGACGAAGGTGGCCTGACCGCCCGTGTCGGTCACGAGGCGCGCGGTCTCGGAGCCGGCCCGCTCATCGAACTCGGCGACCACCACCCGGGCGCCCTCCGCGGCGAAGATCTGCGCGGCCACGCGGCCCATCCCGCCGCCGGCCCCGGTGATGATGGCGACCTTATCCTGCAGTCTCATTGCTTCCTCTCCGGCACCTCTCGCCTCCCCGAGGCTGCAGCGTAGCGCGAGAACCACTCCATGGCGCGTTGCCGCGCGACCGCGTGCTCGACGATCGGCGCCGGATAGCCTCGTGGCGGTCCGGCCTTTGCGCTCCACGGCTCGTGGATGTCCCCGGCGCCAAGGCCGGCCAGCTCGGGTACCCAGCGACGGATCCATGCGCCGTCCGGATCGAAGCGCTTTGACTGGAGGACCGGGTTGAGCATTCGGAAGAAGGGCGCTGCGTCCGTCCCCACGCCCGCCGCCCATTGCCAGTTCAGCGAGTTGTTGGCGACGTCACCGTCGACCAGGCTGGCCAGGAAATGCGCTTCGCCGATCCGCCAGTCGAGCAGCAGGTCCTTGGCCAGGAACGACGCCACGATCAGCCGCGCCCGGTTGTGGATCCACCCCTCCTCTGCGAGCTGGCGCATGGCGGCGTCCACCGCCGGATAGCCGGTCATGCCGCGCTTCCAGGCCTGGGCGGCCACGTCGTCCTCCAACCAGGGCAGTCCCCGGTACCGAGGCTGCCACGCGTCGCGAATGGCCTGCGGACGGAAGAAGAGCACGTGGCTCGCCCAGTCGCGCCATGCCAGCTGGCGACGGAAGGCGGGCTGCTCAACGCCGTGGAACGCCTGCCGTGGCGAGATCGTGCCGAGGTGCAGGTCGGCCGAGAGCCGGCTCGTGCCATCCCGGTCGAGCCGATCGCGGTCCGATCCATAGTGACGCGCCGCACCGCGGGCGAACTCGCGGAGGCGCTCGTTCGCCTCCGCCTCGCCCCGAGGCTCGACAGCAGGTGACCCCTCACCAGGCACGCCGGCGGGCACGACCAGGCGATGCGGCGCAGGCAGGGGATCGAAGACGGGGAGCGCGGACCAGCGGCGGTGGAACGAGGTGAAGACCCGCGCGTCGCCAAGCTCCTCGGGCTCCTGCAGCAGCTGTCCGCCGTGCAGCCGTAGCTGGACCTCGCGGCCAACTGCGTCATCCCTGGCCCGCGCGTACGGCGTGTAGTCGCGGCTGGCGTGCACGGTCGATGCGCCGATCTCGCGGGCGAGACGCGGCACCTCCTGGCGCGGGTTGCCGCGCCGGATCACGAGGCGACCACCGTGCGTCCGGAGATCGCGCTGCAGGGCGGCCACGGCTGCCTCCAACCGCAGACGCCGAGCGGCTGATGCCGAGCCACCGTCCAGCAGCCGCTCGTCCCACACGAACAGCGGTACGACAGCCGCGCCTTCACGGCAGGCGGCGTGCAGTGCCGGGTGGTCACCCAGCCGCAGGTCGCGGCGAAACCAGACGATCGAGGCCGTCATTGGGGCTGCCCGCCGAGCCGTTCGGCTGCCTGCGTCGCAGGCATCGAAGCCTGATGCAGTGTGTACATGGCTTGTCTAGTGTAGCACGCCACAGGCGCTTGACACGGGCTTGCCAACTGGCTATTCTCAGGTCAGGAGAGTAAACAAACCATGAACATCGAGGAGCACAACGTCGTGCAAATTCTCAAGACCCTTGCCCTCGTCCTGGTCATTGTCGGCGGCCTCAATTGGCTGCTCGTCGGCTTCTTCAAGCTCGACCTGGTGGCCGCCATCACCGGATCGCAATTCGGTGAGGTCAACCCCGCCTCGACCATCGTGTACGCGCTCGTCGGCGTGTCCGCGTTCGTCCTGGTGCCCACGGTCGCAAACTGGGCGACGTCCCGCGAGAGCTAGCGATTCAGGTGTCGCCTCGGTTCCAGCCCGAACCGGGGCGGTATCCTCATCAGCGCAAGGAACCAACCTCATGACCACCGTCCGTTCCATCCAGGCCAGCACGATCGTCGGCCGACCTCTCGAGGAGGTCTTCGAGTTCTTCTCGGAGCCGATGAACCTCGGCCGCATCACGCCGCCGGAGCTCGACTTCCGGCTCACCAGCGACGACGTCAGGATGCGCAACGGGCTGCACATCGACTATCGGCTTCGCCCCATCCTCGGCCTGCCCGCGCGATGGCGCACGCTCATCACCGAATACGAGCCCCCGCACCGCTTCCGCGATGTCCAGCTCCGCGGTCCGTATCGGCGCTGGGAGCACACGCATACGTTCACCGCGGTTGAGGGTGGGACTCGGATCGATGACGCAGTGACCTACGAGCTGCCACTCGGCGCGCTCGGCGATGCCTTCCACAATCGCCTCGTCCGCCCGGCGCTCGAGCGCATCTGGTCGTACCGCGCCTGGGCCATCGGCCGCATCTTCGAGCCGGCCGGCTCGACCGAGAAGCCCCTGACGGTGGGCGTCGCCGGCGGCACCGGGTTCGTGGGCGAAGCCATCGCCGCCGAGCTGCGTCGACGCGGGCACCGCCCCGTCGTGCTGAGCCGCGGCGGCGAGGCTGCGCGCGGGCCGTTGCCGGACGACGTCGAGCTGCGATCGGCGGACGCGCGAGATCCGGACACCCTGGCGCCTGCCCTTCATGGCATGGACGCCCTGGTGATCGCGCTCGCCTTCCCGCACCTGCCGATGGAGAGCCCGCGGCAGCACAACACGTTCATGGAGGTCGACGCTGCCGGCACAGAGCACCTGGTTGCCGCAGCATCCGCCGCGGGCGTTCAGCGTCTGGTCTACATCTCCGGCGCGGGCGCCTCGCCGGACGCGGACGAGGTTTGGTTCCGTGCCAAGGCACGGGCGGAGTCGGCGGTGCGCGGCAGCGGCATCGGCTTCAGCATCATCCGTCCCACCTGGATCTATGGCCCGCGCGATGTGGCCCTCAATCGCTTCCTGGGCTTTGCCCGCGCATTACCCGCGGTGCCGATGACCAACCGTGGCGACCAGCTGCTGGCGCCGGTCTTCGTCGACGACGTGGCTTCGCTCGTGGCGGATGCGCTGACCGACCCGGCGGCTCGCGATCAGGTCTTCGAGATCGGTGGCCCCGAGACGCTGCAGCTGCGGGAGATCATCCACCGCGCTTTGCGCATCGCGGGGCTGGATCGCCCGCTGGTTCCCGGTCCAACGCCGCTGATCAAGCTCGGCGCAGTCCCGCTCTCATGGCTGCCGACCCCGCCGCTGACTCCGGGCGCCGTCGACTTCATCAACCAGCCGGCAACGGTCGATACCGCTCCGCTGCTGGCACGCATGCCGCGGCGGCTCACGCCGCTGGCCGAGGGACTGGCCAGCTATCTGGCTCCCACCGGCAACCAGGTCCTGGTCTCATGACCTCGCTGGCAGTTGGTCGGTCGGCGGACAGCCACGCCGCCGATGGCATTCCCGCGGGACGTTCCCGCTCGCTCTTTCGCTGGAACATCGCGCTCGCTGCGCTCCATGGCTTGCAGTTCGTGGTCATGCTGATCCTGTCGCTGGCCCAGGACCCCATGGCCAGCTGGCCGATCGTCTCCAGCTACCTGACCTTCGATCCGGCGACGCGGGAGCTGGTGCCCGCCACCCGAACGCTGTTCGAGCTGCCCATGGGCCCGGCGGTCGCTTCCTTCTTCGCCATGAGCGCCGTCGCGCATCTCATCGTGGCGCTGCCTGCCCGTGGCTGGTACGAGCGCCGTTTGGCGCGGCAGCAGAATCCTGCCCGCTGGATCGAATACGCCTTCAGCTCGAGCGTGATGATCGTGGTGATCGCCATGCTGACCGGCATTCGCGAGCTCGGCACGCTCATCGCCATCGTTGGGGCGAACGCGGCCATGAACCTGTTCGGCTGGAGCATGGAGGCCGCCAACGAGGGCCGCGATCGGCCGCAGTGGCTGCACTACATCTTCGGCTGCGTCGCCGGCGCCATTCCGTGGGTCGTCATCAGCGCCGCGCTACTCACCGGCCTCACGGCGGCGGACGCGGCGCCGATTCCCGGATTCGTGATCGCGATCTACGTGAGCCTGTTCATCAGCTTCAACATCTTCGCGCTCAACATGGTGTTCCAGTTCAGGCGCCTGGGCCGATGGCGTGACTACCTCTATGGGGAGCGCGCCTACATGTTCCTCAGCCTGTTCGCGAAGACGCTGCTGGCCTGGCAGGTCTGGTCGGGCACGCTCCGCCCCTGACCGAGAACGCAGTCGACGATCAGCTGCGCTCGAGGTAGCGCTCGCGGTCCCAGGGATGGACCACGGCGTCGTACTGTTCCTGCTCGACCCGCGCGGCGTTGAGGTAGTGGGCCACGACATCGGCTCCGAAGATGTCGACCGCCGCCTCGGAGGCTTCCAGCTCACGGATTGCCTCGTGGAGGGCACGTGGCATGCGGTCGCAGCCGGTCGCTACGTAGCCATTGCCGTGGTATTCGTCCGGCGGCTCGATCTCGCGCTCGATGCCCAGCAGGCCGGCGCCCAGCACCGCGGCGTAGGCGAGGTACGGGTTCATGTCGCCACCCGGGAAGCGGTTCTCGATGTGCAGCCCGGGCCCATCACCCACGATCCGGAATCCGGTCGTGCGGTTGTCTCGCCCCCACACCACGTTGACCGGTGCCCACGATGCCACCGCGTAGCGCTTGTAGGAGTTGATGTTCGGGGCAATGAACGGCGCCAGCTCCCGGGCGTAGGTCATCATCCCGCCCAGGAAATGCCGCATGGTGGGCCCCATCCCGTACGGCTCGGCTCCCTCCTCGAAGAAGGAGGTGCCCTCGCCCGATTCGTCCCACAGGCTGATGTGCAGATGGCCCGATGAGCCGGTCCAGGTGTGGTCCGGCTTGGCCATGAAGGTCAGCCCGAAGCCGTTGAGGTAGGCGATCTCCTTGGCGCCGTGCTTGAACAGGACGGTGCGGTCGGCCATCTCCAGCACGTCGTCGTAGTGGATGTTGACCTCGTGCTGGCCGGGCGCGGCCTCGCCCTTGCTGAACTCGACCGGGATGCCGGCCTGCGTCATCAGGTTGCGCAGCTTGCCGTGGATCGGCTCGCCCTTGGTGGCCTGCAGCAGGGCGTAGTCCTCGTTGTAGTAGCCGAAGCGCTCGAGTCCGACGTAGCCCTTGCGCCAGGCCTGCTCGTAGGTGTCGGTCAGCAGGTAGTACTCGAGCTCGGAGCCGGCCTTGGCGCGGAAGCCCATGGCCGTCGCCTTGTCGACGACCTTCTTGAGCATGGTCCGCGGCGAGACCGGGATCTCCGCTCCGTCGTGGTCGACCGTGTCCGACAGGACCATGGCCGTGCGCTCCAGCCAGGGCACGATCCGCAGCGTGTCCCAGACCGGGTCGGCGATCCAGTCGCCGTAGCCCGTTTCCCAGTTCATCAGGGCGAACCCGTCCGGCGTGTTCATCTCCATGTCCGTGCCGAGCAGGTAGGTGCAGAAGTGCGCCCCGTGGTCGATGGCGCCGTTGAGGAACGCCTGGCCCTGGACCCGCTTGCCCATCAGGCGTCCCTGCATGTCGGTCAGGGCCACGACCAGCGTGTCGATGCTGCCGTCCTTGACCAGTCCCTCCAGCCAGGCTCGCTGGGGATGGGTCGCCCCGTGGTCGTCGTGTGCCATGTCGGGATCAAGCCTCCGCTGGACGAGCGGGCCGGCCGGAACGTCCGGCCGGCCCGCGACTGCTTCGCCGCGACGCGGCGGCCATGATCAGGCGGGCGCCACCTCGCCAGCCGCCTGCTCGAACTCGCGCTCGATCTCGGTCAGCTCCTGGTCGCCGCCCATCACGCGCGGTCCGCGGAAGCGGCTGCGCGCCCAGCCGAAGTAGTAGACGAGCAGGAACACCACGATCCCGACCATGAACGGCCAGGATATGTTCCCCGAGGTCGGGAACGAGAAGAGGAACATCAGGACCACGATCCACAGCAGCGCCACGACGGCGATGGGCTTGGACCAGCGACCGATGCTCCATACCTGCTCCTTCTTCCACTCGCTCGTGGTCAGGCCCAGGTAGATCGGCACGGCGTAGGCCGCGTACAGGAAGATCGTGCTTATGGCGGTCACGATGACCACCGCGATCCCGCGACCCACCCAGAACGCCAGGAAGGTCAGGATGAAGGCGCCGACCACCATCCCGACCAGCGCGTTGGCCGGGGTGCGATAGCGGTGCGACACCTTCTTCAGCCAGCCGGATCCGGGGATGCCGTCATCGCGGCTGAACGCGAACAGCATTCGTCCGGCTGATGCCACTGACGACAGGCCGCAGAAGGTCATGGCAATCGCGATCCCGCCACCCAGCACCCCCGCCAGGCCTGAGTTCAGATTCTCGTTCAGCGTGTAGAGCACCGCTGCGCCGTCCCCGAAGTAGTACTGGCTGTACACCGCGGGATCTGCCGTGGCCAGGTCATCGGGGAACAGGGGCTTCAGGTTCGGCAGGTGGAACGAGATCGCCACCAGGAAGATGTAGCCGGCCACTGCCGAAACAGCCACCGACAGGAAGATGCCCCAGGCGCTTGCTCGGCGGGCGCCAACGGTCTCCTCTGCCACGTGCGCCGAAGCGTCGTAACCAGTGTATGTCCAGTTGGCCTGGAGCAAGCTGAAGAAGAACGCCAGGAATAATGGGTACGCCACCGCCGGCCCGTATTTGAAGCTGAACCACGGGCTGTCACTGCCGACCGGGAAGGTGTTATCCCAGCTTCCTCCCACGTCCACTGGTTGGATGGCGAAGAGGTTCAATCCGGCATCGGTCGTCGTTGACTTCGTGCCGAGCAGGAAGAGCGCGGCGGTGATGGCGATGACGAAGACGATGTGCCACCACACGCTGACCTGGTTAAGCAGGGCGACCACGCGAACGCCGGCGATGTTCAGCGCGAGTTCGGCTAGCAGCAGCACGCCCATGGTCACAAGGGCGCCGTTGAGGGCTGGGCCCTCCGCACCAAAGGCCGGGTCGCCGAAGAACACCGTGGTGTTCTGGTACGCGCCGCCAGTGAGCGGGGTGATGATCGTCGCGTTCAGGAACAGCGCGGCCGAGTAGTTGATGCCGGCCACGATCGCGAACTGGCCGATGAGATTCAGCCACGCCGTCCACCAGCCCCAGTTCTTGTTCTTCATGCGGCTGGCCCAGTAGTAGAGCCCGCCTGCCGTTGGGTAGGCAGATGCGACCTCGGCCATGGATGCTGCGATGCACAGCACGAAAACCGTGATCAACGGCCATCCGATCAGGCTCGCCGCAGTCCCTGCCCAGGCCAGCCCGTAGTCGTACAGGATTACCGCGCCGGTCAGGATCGAGATGATGCTGAAGCTGATCGCGAAGTTGCTGAACCCGCCCATGCTGCGGAGCAGCTCCTGGGCGTAGCCGAGGCGGTGCAGGTCATGGACGTCCTGCTGAATGACGTCCTCGCGAGATCTAGCCTGCGTCATGGAATCCTCACTCATCAGTGTCGGGAGTCCAGTGGGCGGCCCAAGCAGGGTGCGTGGACGCGATGAGGGTGGTAGCCACCCGCGATGGTTCGACGCCGCTGCTCGGTATCGCGCCGCGGATACGCTCGGTCGGGCCTCCTTTCGCCTAAGGAGCCGATGTCCCCGCGGGGACTATACCGATGAGATCGCCGGGCGCATAGCCTCCGGCGAAGGTTCCTGGCTAGGAGGCGTCGTCCTCGCCGCCGTCCCTGGCGGCACCCTCGCCGCCCTCGGCCTCGCCGCCAGCGGCGCCCTCCTCGCCCTCGGCGCCCTCTTCGCCCTCGGCGCCCTCCTCGCCCTCGACGACGACCGGCTCCGGCTCCTCCTCGACGCGTGGCGGGAGCACGCGCGCGACGATCTCGTCGGGATCGTTGAGCACGGTCACGTTGCTGGCGACGGCGATGTCGCTCACGTGGATGGCCGAATCGAGGCCAACCAGCGGGGTGAGGTCGACCTGCAGCTCGTGCGGCAGGTCGGCAGGCAGTGCCTTCACGTGGAGCGCGTTGATGGCGGTGTCCAGGAAGCCGCCACTCGACTCGATGGCCGGCGCCTCGCCGACGAACACGATGGGCACGTCCACGGTCATCTCGTGGGTGAGGTCGGGTGCGAAGAAGTCGACGTGCAGGGTCTTGCCCGAGAGCGGGTGCCGCTGCAGGCTCTTGATGACGGCGCTGGTGGGCTTCCCACCGCCGACCGAGACCTGGACGATGCTCGTCCGTCCGGCATCGCGGAACAGGGCGTCCAGCGCCTTGGCATCCAGCTGGACGGCGACCGAGCCGGCGGTCTTGCCGAACAGCACGCCCGGCACGATGCCGGCCGCGCGCAGGCGGCGAGTGTGCTTGCCGGTGACGGTCCGCGCGTCAACGTTGATCTGCAGGTCGGCCATGGGTCGGTAGACGTCCTCTGGGTTGGGATCGGGGCACGCCGGACGACAGTCGGTAACGCCGGGTGCGAGGGCGAATCCTAGCAGCGGACCGGTGAGCGGGCAAGGCAGCCTACCGGCGTGGCGGGCGCATCGGGCTATGATCAGCGGCCGAATGGCCGGCACGATCATGATCGTCGAGGATGAGCCCGCGGTTGCCCGCGGGGTCCAGGTGGCGTTGGAGCGCGAGAGCTACGACGTGCAGGTGGTGCCGACCGGCGAAGAGGCGATCAGCCGGCTCGCGGATATCGCCCCGGATCTGGTGCTGCTGGACGTGCGCCTGCCGGGGATGGATGGCTTCGAGGTCTGCCGGCAGATCCGCCGCGAGACGCGCGCCCCCATCCTGTTCCTCACGGCACGCGCCGACGAGGTCGACAAGGTGGTCGGCCTGGAGATCGGCGCCGACGACTACCTGGTGAAGCCATTCAGCGTGCGAGAGCTGGTCAGCCGCGTGAAGGCGCTGTTGCGCCGCGCCTACGGGGAGCTCGCCGACACGCAGACCGGCCGCACGCTGCGACGCGGTGACCTGGTGATCGACCTCGAGCGCCGCCGAGTCACGCGTGATGGCGAGCGCATCACGCTGACCACGACCGAGTTCGACCTGCTGCGCCACCTGGCGAGCCGCCCGGGCCGCGTCTACACGCGCGGCCAGCTGCTGGAGCTCGTCCGCGATTACGAGGCACTCGAGGCCGACGAGCGGACGATCAACGTGCACGTCAGCCACATCCGCGACAAGATCGAGCCGGATCCCGCCCAGCCGCGCTACATCAAGACGGTGAGGGGCGTGGGCTATGCATTCAGCGAGGACTGAAGGCTCGCCCCCGGGTCGTCTGGCGCGCTGGCTTGCCATGATCCAGCGGCTGAACGTCAGGCTGGTGCTGATCCTCGCCAGCGTGGCGCTGGTGGCACTGCTGGTTTCCAGCGTTGCGCTCTCACAGATTCTGCCCGGCTACCTGGACGACCTGGCGACGCGCCGCGCCACGACGGCGGCGCTGGGCACGCGACTGCTGGTCGAGGTCAGGGTGGACGCGTTCCGCCAGGCGGATCCCACCCTGGTGATGACCAAGGAGTTCCTGAACACGCGTCTGCTGAGCCCGGAGGCGCAGAAGGCGGCCAACCTGCTGGCGCAGGGAACCGTGCAGATCTACTACGGCGACGAGCAGGGAAATCTCTTTGACCTGGCCGCTCAGGCGTCGCCCGACTCGGATACCGATGCCAAGCTGCGGCAGCAGGGGCTCGAACCCGATCCGTCCGTCAACGTCCAGATCCGTTCTGACCCGCTGGAGGTCGGGCCCGACGAGGCCGTCGAGCTCATCTTCGTGATCAGCAACGTCTACACCAATCGGGCGACCACCCTGCAGCGCGTGAACGGCACGCTGATCGGCGCCGGCCTGGCAGCGCTGGCGGTGGCCATGTTCGTGGGCACGCTCGCCGCCCGTCGCCTGACCGGGCCGCTGGCCAGACTCCGCCGGGCATCAAGCCGATTCGCGCAAGGCGACCTGGATGAACGCGCGCCCGCCTTCGCGATCATGGAGGTGGACGAGCTGGGGCAGCAGTTCAACGTCATGGCCGATCGGCTCAGCGACTCGCTGCGCATGCTGCAGGCCGATCGTGATCGGCTCCGCGAGTTCGTCGCCGACGTGAGCCACGAGCTGCGGACTCCCATCGCCGCGCTGCGCACATTCACCGAGCTGCAGCACGACGGCCAGCTGGAGGAGGCCCAACGCCGCGAGTTCCTGGAGCGCTCCACCGAGCAGATCAGCCGGCTCGAGTGGATGAGCAACAACCTGCTCGACCTGTCGCGGATCGACAGCGGCATCTTTCCGCTGGACATGCGCTCGGGAGACCTGCGCGACCCGGTGCGGTCGGCGGTGGAGGCGCAGGCCGAGATCGCCGAGCAACGCGGCATCTCGGTGGTCAGCCGCGTTCCCACCTCCCCGGTGATGCTCCGCTTCGACCGGGAGCGCATCCTGCAGCTGCTGGGCAATCTCATCGGGAATGCGCTGAAGTTCACGCCGCGCGGCGGGGAGGTCATCGTGGAGCTCGCCGACGCGCCGGAGGCTGCCACGTTGATCGTCCGCGACTCGGGCCCGGGCATCCCCGAGGCGGAGCTGCCGCGCGTCTTCGATCGCTTCTTCCGCGGCACGAACGTGGGCGAGGCGCGCGCGTCGGGGAGCGGCCTCGGGCTGGCGATCGCCCGCTCGATCGTGGAGATGCACGGCGGCCAGATCGAGGTCGCGAGCGCGGTGGGCACCGGATCCACGTTCACCATCACGCTCCCGCGCGAGCAGGAAGGTTCATGAAACTTCACGTGGCAGCGCCGCTTGCCGCAATCGGCCTGGGTCACCATGCAGACCTTCCCGCCCGTCACCGAATTGAGCGCCACACGAGA
>DASSEC010000126.1:0-16891 GCA_035696685.1 Candidatus Limnocylindria bacterium
AGCGACCTCGCCAAGAGTGGCGTCCAGGTTCTGACCCCCGACCCGGCTGCCAGCGGTGGCGCGCGCTGGAACATCGTGGCCGCCTACGGCGCCGCCGAGCGCGGCAAGGTGGACGGCGTCACCGAGGGCGACGACGCCGGCGCCCAGGCCCTCCTGCAGGGCATCTTCAGCAACGTCACCGTGCTCGACAAGAGCGCGCGAGACTCCATAAAGAACTTTGAGTCCGGCAACGGCGACGTGGCCATCACCTACGAGAACGAGGTGTTGACCGCGCAGAAGGCCGGCCTGCCCGATGAGATGGTGATCCCCGCCTCGACGGTCCTGATCGAGAACCCGGTCGCGGTAGTCGACAAGAACGCGGAAGACCACTGCGTCAAGGATGTGGCCGACTCGTTCGTCGAGTACCTGCATTCCGACGAGGCGCAGGAGATCTACAAGACCGTGGGCTTCCTGCGGCCCATCGACAGGGACAAGGCGGCGGCCGGCGACGGCGACAAGTTCGCGCCGATCGAGGACCTCTTCACCGTCCAGGACCTCGGTGGTTGGGACGCGATCAACGACAAGGTCTTCGGCGACCCGGATGGCATCTTCACCAAGGCCTTCGCCGAGGCGCAGGGATCGTGATCCGGTGACGGCACCCGCAGTCGACATCGTCGAGCGCCGCGCTCCCCCGGCTTCGGTCGGGGAGGGGCGGCGGCCGGCCGTGCGTCGTCCGCCCTGGGGTCGCTGGACGTTGCGCTGGACGGCGCTCGCTTACCTTGCACTGGCGGTCGGCCTGCCGACCGCAGCCATCATGACCCGTGGCTTCGGCGACGGGCTTGGGTCGCTGACGGCGGCCCTGGGCGAGCGCGGCGCGTGGGCGGCGATCCAGCTGACCCTGGCCTCGTCGGCAGTGGTGGCGGTCATCAACGGCATCTTCGGAACGCTGCTGGCCTACGTCCTGGTCCGCTACCGATTCCCCGGACGCGGCGCCCTGGCAACCATGGTGGACCTGCCGTTCGCCGTGCCGACGCTGGTGACCGGCGTGATGCTGGTTGCGCTGTACGGGCCCAGCACGCCGATCGGCAGTGCGCTCGCCAACCTGGGCATCGGGCTCATCTTCACGCCCATCGGCATCGGCCTGGCCCTGCTGGTCGTGACCCTGCCGCTGGTGGTCAGGACCGTCGAGCCGGTCCTGCTGGAGCTCGACCCAGCGGAGGAGGAAGCCTCGCGCGTGCTGGGCGCCTCCGCCTTCACCACCTTCCGTCGTGTGGTGCTGCCCGCGCTGCGCCCTGCAATCACCGCGGGGGTGCTGCTCTCGTTCGCCCGCGCGCTGGGTGAGTTCGGGTCAGTGGTCGTGGTGGCCGGCAACCTGACCGGCAAGACGCTGACCGCACCGGTCTTCATCTTCCAGCTGACCAGCCAGTTCCGCTATGCCGAGGCAGCGGCAGTGTCCACGCTTCTGTTCGTCATCTCGGCGATCCTGGTGATCGGCACCGAGCGGCTCGTCAACCGGCGGCCCGAGGAATGAGCGGGCAGGCGGCCTGGACGAGGCCCGTCCTGATCGGCGTGGCCGTGGGCTACGTCGCGATCCTGCTACTCGCGCCGCTGGCCGGCATCGTGGCAACGGTGGCCTCCGCGGGCATCGGCGTCGTCATCGACACGGTGACCGCCGCCGACGTGATGCATGCCTTCTGGCTGACCGCGATCATCACGCTCCTGACCGTGATGGTCACCGGCGTGTTCGGAATCATCACCGCCCTCGTCCTGACCCGCGACCGATTCGTCGGACGGCGGTTGATCAGCGGAATCGTGGACCTGCCGCTGGCCGTGTCGCCGGTGATCGTGGGCGTGATGGCGGTGATCCTGTTCGGACGCGGTGGATGGCTGGAGCCGTTCTTCTCGGAGCGCGGCATCCAGGTGATCTTCGCCGTGCCCTCCATGGCGCTGGTCACCATGTTCATCTGCATCCCGTTCGTCATCCGCGAGCTGACCCCGGTGCTGCAGGAGCTCGGCACGGTCGAAGAGGATGCCGCCCGCACGCTGGGGGCGTCGTCGATCCAGGCGTTCTTCCGGGTCACGCTGCCCAACATCCGCTGGGCGTTGCTGTACGGCATCGCCCTGACCACCGCCCGGGCCATGGGCGAGATCGGCGCCGTGCTGATCGTGAGCGGTGCGATCCAGGGCCAGACCGAGACGGCCACCCTCTACATCTTCCGAGCGCTCGAGGAGCGTCAGGACGCATCGGCCTACGTGGTGGCCGTGATCCTGGCCCTCGTGTCGGTGGTCCTGCTGGCAGGCATCGAGATCGCAAAGCAACGTCAGGCACGTCTGAAGGAGCGAGCATGAACGCAGGAATCGTGGTTGAGGGCCTGACCAAGCGGTTCGGCTCCTTCACCGCCGTCGACAACGTCAGCTTCACGGCCGACGAGGGCAAGATCACCGCGCTGCTGGGCCCCAGCGGCTCGGGCAAGAGCACCGTGCTACGGGTGCTGGCCGGCCTGGAGGCGCCGGACGGCGGCCGCATCCGTGTCGGCGATCAGGAAATCACCGCCACCAGCGTCCAGGATCGGCGCTTCGGCTTCGTCTTCCAGCACTACGCGCTGTTCCGGCACATGACGGTGGCCGACAACGTCGGGTTCGCGCTGAGCGTCCGACATGAGCCGAAGGACGTCATCCGCAAGCGAGTCACCGAGCTGCTGGAGCTGGTCCAGCTCACCCCGTTCGCGGGGCGCTACCCGGACCAGCTCTCCGGCGGCCAGCGGCAGCGCGTCGCGCTTGCCAGGGCGCTGGCCGCCCATCCGCAGGTCCTGCTGCTCGACGAGCCGTTCGGCGCGCTGGATGCGCGGGTGCGCCAGGAGCTGCGCAGCTGGCTTGACGAGCTCCATCGGGAGCTCGGCGTGACCAGCGTGCTCGTCACCCACGACCAGGAAGAGGCCCTGGAGCTGGCCCATCGCATCGTCGTCATGCACCGCGGGCAGATTCAGCAGGTCGGCTCGCCACTGGAGATCTACAGCCACCCGGCGAACCCGTTTGTGGCCGGCTTCGTGGGTTCGGCCAACGTGATCCGCGGCGTGGTGATGGAGGGACGGGTCGCCTTCGGCGCCTATTCCATCGGCGGAGCCGATCACCTGGCCGACGGGACGGTGGCCCATGCCTTCGTGCGGCCTCACGCCGTGCACGTGGCGCGCATTCCCATGGATACCGCCAAGCTGCCCGCCCACATCGAGCGCGCCACCAACCTGGGACCGATGACCAAGCTGCACCTGCAGCTGGCCGATGGCCAGCGTGTCTCCGCGCAGGTCTCCTCGGAGGAGTCGTATGGCATGACCGACGGGATGGACGTCTTCGTTGACCTCCGGGAGGCGAAGGTGTTCGAGGAGGGGGAGGCCATCGAAGTCGAGCGCGTCGTGCGAGGCGACGTTCGCGAGCTGATCGCCAGCTAGTCGGCGGTTCGTACTCGCCGGCGTGCGCCGGTGCCGCGCACGCGGCCCAGGCTGATCCAGGCATCGGGCGCGCGCGTCAGCTCATCCATGCGCTCTGGCAGCGTCCCATCGACCAGGTCCTGCACCGAGGTCGTCTCCAGCAGGTCGCGCAGGCTGGCACGCACGGCGATCCACACGTCGCGCAGGTGCTCCGCCGGCCCGCGGTACTCGACGTCTTCCGGCCGTGAGCCGCGCACGTTGGCCATCGGTCCATCCACCGCTCGGATGACGTCCGCCAGGCTGATCGCCTCCGGGTGGCGAGCCAGGCGGAAGCCCCCGCCGGCGCCTCGCTGGCTCTGCACGATGCCGACGTGCTTGAGCTCGAGCAGGATGTTCTCCAGATAATCCATGGGGATGTCCTGCGCCGTCGAGATGCGCTCGCGCTTCAGCGGGGCGTCACTGGCGGCTGCCAGCTCGGCCACCGCGCGGAGGGCGTAGTCGGCCTTGGCAGAGACACGCATCGGCGCAATTCTGCCACCCCACCGAGCTCCCCATGACAATCAGGCTCCGCTTCGACACGCCATGGGCGCGCCTGCCGGGTCCCCGATCTTGGCGGCATGTGCCCCCGTTGCTAGAATCGGGGCCGCCGCGGGAGTAACTCAGCTGGCAGAGTGTCTGCTTCCCAAGCAGAATGTCGCGGGTTCGAATCCCGTCTCCCGCTCCATCTCCCTCCATCTCCCATCTTCCCCGCCGCGGTCCGTCCGTGGTTTCATGCGATGGCGGATCCGACCCACGCCCCGCAGCGGAGATGACGCGCCCATGAACGAAGAAGAGCGGCTCAACCAACTGAGCAACGACCTCAACGAGGCGCATACGCTGGTCGAGATCGCGCGCCGCACCCTCTGGTCCGCGGAGACGCATCCCGAGAACGCGGACGAGCCATCGGAGCGCATGCGGCGCATCCTCGAGCACCTGGACCAGGCGCACGCGGTGATCGACACGGTGCTGGACGAGGTCGAGAGCGAGCGCGAGGCCGCCTCCTCAGGGCTGAGCAGCGACCCCACCCACCGGACGATCATCCACTAGTCCGACCATCCACCTGGCGTTCCAGGGGGGCTAGGTCGCGCGCAGCCGGTTGTTGCGCGGGTTGTGCTCCAGCTCGGCCAGCCCGAGCGCCTCGAGCAGCGGGGGCAGGTACATCCCGAAGCGGCCGCGGTAGCCCTTCCGCAGGCCGTACCAGCCGCCGACCGGGTTGTCGTCGGAGCGGCCGAAGGCCTCCACCGTTCCCGGCGCGGCATCCTTCTGCTCGTCTGCGGCGCCCAACGGCACCCAATCGCCCTGCGCCTTCAGCCAGGCGTGCAGGTCCTCGATGGCGCGCAGGTGGTACTTCAGCTGTGTCGACCCGACCTGGCAGACCAGCGCCGGCGGATCCGCCGCCTCGTCCCGCCACATCTCGTAGTCGCTGGTGCCCGGCGGCGTCTTCAGGCGCCACGGGCTCTCCTTCGTGCCGTTCCCTTGTGCCATGGCTGCCCTCCGTTCAATATGCGTTGCGTCATGATGCGCGGCATGCAGGCGCCGCGCAGCATGCTCGCCATCGACGGGGCAACGGCCCGCAGCCTGCTGCCCATGGACCGCTGCATCGACCTCATGGCCGATGCGCTGGCTGGCCTGGCGCGCGGCGAGGCTGCCAACCCGCTGCGCACGGTCGTGCCGGTCCCCGCTGACGTGCCATCGGCGCTGGCCGCGATGCCCGCGGTGCTGGCCGACCCGCCGGCCATGGGCGTGAAGATCATCTCGATCTTTCCCGGCAACCACGCAGCGGGAATCGAGTCGCACCAGGGGTTCGTGATCCTGTTCGAGGGCGAGCACGGCAGCCCGGTGGCGCTCATCGACGCCATTGCCATCACGGCCATTCGCACGGCCGCGGTCAGCGGCCTGGCCACGCGCCTGCTGGCGCGCGAGAACGCCGGCGACCTGGCGATCCTGGGCTCCGGCACGCAGGCGCGTTCCCACCTGGCCGCGATGCACGCCGTGCGCCCGCTGCGCCGGATCCGCGCCTGGAGCCCGCACCGCGAGCGCCTCGACGCCTTCATCCAGGAGGCGGCAGAGATCGGCTCGGAGGTGGAAGCCACGGACAGTCCCGAGGCCGCGGTGGAGGGCGCGGACGTCATCTGCACCGTCACTGCCGCCGCCAGCCCGGTGCTGGAAGGCGCGTGGCTGGCCCCCGGCGCCCATGTCAATGCGGTCGGCTCGTCCGTGGCGGGCAACCGGGAGCTGGACTCCGAAGCGGTCAGGCGCTCCCGCCTCTTCGTGGATCGCCGGGAATCCGCCCGCAACGAGGCCGGCGACTACCTGATCCCGCTGCGCGAGGGCGCCATCGGCGAGGACCACATCGTGGCCGAGATCGGCGAGATCGCGGCCGGCATGGCGGAGGGCCGCCGCTCGCCAGAAGAGATCACGCTGTTCAAGTCGCTGGGCCTGGCCATCGAGGACCTGGCCGCGGCACGCTGGATCCACCAGCAGGCGGTAGCCGCCGGCGCCGGCACGCCCATCCCCCTGGGCTGAGCGCCCCGGCATGGGGCCCGTCGAGGCCGTCTCCCTGGACGACATCCGGGCCGCGGCTCGCCGCATTCGCGGCCTCGCGGTGCGGACGCCGCTGCTGAGCCTGGGCGCGGCCGACGCCTCGAACGTGCACCTCAAGCTGGAGAACCTGCAGCCGGTCGGCAGCTTCAAGGTTCGCGGTGCGGCGAACTCGGTGGCCCTCCAGGCTCCAGACGAGCTCGCAGGCGGCATCGGCACCGCCAGCGCGGGCAACATGGGCCGGGCCGTCGCCTGGCTGGCCCGCCAGCGCGGGCTGGCCTGCACAGTCGTCGTTCCGGACGACGCGCCGGCAGCCAAGCTGGAGCCGATGCGCCAGCTGGGCGCCACCATCGTGCGGGAGCCGTTCGAACGGTGGTGGCAGGCGATGGTCGACGGGCGCCATCCCGCGATCGAGGGCGCGTTCCTGAACGCGTTCGCGTCCGAGCCCATGATCGCGGGCGACGGCACCATCGGCCTGGAGATCGTGGACGAGCTGCCCGATATCTCCGCGGTGGTGGTCCCGTTCGGCGGGGGCGGCCTGTCGAGTGGAATCGCCTGCGCCATCCGGGCCCTCCGCCCCGGGGTCCCGGTCTATGCCGCCGAGGTCGAGGGCGCGGCCCCGCTCGCGGCGGCGCTGGACGCGGGCGCGCCCGTCACCATCGAGCTGCAGCGCAGCTTCGTCGACGGCATTGGCAGCAGCCGGGTGACGGACGCGATGTGGCCGTTGGTGTCGACCGTCCTGGCGGGCTCCATTGTCGTGAGCGTGGACGAGGTGCGTGCAGCCATGCGGCTGCTCGTCTCACGGGCCCGGGTCGTCGCCGAAGGCGCCGGCGCCGCCGCCCTGGCCGCCGCGCTCACGGGCCGAGCCGGGAGTCGAGGTCCGGTGGTCGCCGTGATCTCCGGTGGCAACATCGACCCGCCACTCCTGGCCGCTACGCTACGCGGCTAAGCGCTCCGCGCCCCGCCCGGCTAGCTGCCCGGGCTGCTGGAGTCGTCGAGGCCGCTGCCGCCGCTCGAGCCTCCGTGGTCGTCGGTTGCGTCGGGGGAGTCGGTGGCATCGGGTCCGTCTGCTGAGGCCGTCGGCGATTCCTTAGCCGAATCCGTGGGCCGGGGCGACTTCGTCGGGCGCGGGCTCGGGCTCGGTGACAGCGACGGGCTCGGCTCGGGAGACGGCGAGATGACCTGGCTCGGCGACGGGGAGACCCCGAGGTTGGAGGGTGGCAGCAGGTTTCCAAGCTGGCCCACGGCTACCACCGCGAGAATCGCGACCGCGACAGTGGCCGCCATCAATGCCATGCGGCCGCCGCCTCCGGGCGCCGACAAGAAGGCCATCAGCGCACCCAGCAGGCCTCGCCGTGGCGTGGGTTCGTGGTCCACCGCCTGCATAACGTGGTCGGCGAATGCCGGCGAGGGGTACTCGGCCGTGTCGGCCAGGTAGCGATCCAGGTCGGACAGGGTCGGTTCCATGTCCGGTCCCAGGTCGCCGGCCTCGCTCGAGTCGAACGGGCGGCGGGTCATGCCACCGCCTCCCGCCCCAGGACCGGGCGCAGCCGTTCCAGGCCGCGCCGCAGGTGGGTCTTGACCGTATTCAGCGGTCGCCGAGTCGTGGCGGCGATCTCCTCCAGGCTCATCTCGCCGAAGAAGCGGAGCGCGACGACCTCGCGATACGGCTCGCCCAGCGCGGCGACCGCCAGGCGCACCTCTCGCTGCCGTTCCCCGGCAAGTGTCGTGGCCAGCGGGTCGGATCCTGGGCTGCCCAGCGGCAGATCGGGTGGCAGCTCATGGGTGTCCCGCCGCTGTCCCAGCCGCCGGTACGCCTGGCGCATGGCGATCCGCATCAGCCAGCCGCCCAGCGGGCCGTCACCGCGATAGGAGCCGAGCGATCGATACGCCATCAGGAAGCTCTCCTGCGCCACGTCCTCGGCATCATGGGGTCGGCCCATGATCCGAAGGCAGACGCGATACACCGCGACCTGTTCCCGCTCGACGAGCTCACGGAACGCATCGCGGTCACCGGCGAGGACAGCGGCGACGAGGCCATGATCGTCCACGGCCCCATCGTGCCACGATGCCCGGTGACCAGCGATCAGTCGTCGTTCCCGCCATCACCATGGTCAGAGGGACCATCGTGCCCGGAGTTGTCGTCACTCCCGGCAGCGCCGAAGCTGTCGTCCGCAGCGGAGCTTTCGCCCGGTCCGGAGCTGTCGTCCGCGTCGGCCGGTCCGGCCTGCTGATCCTCTTGACCCTGGTCTTCATCGGCCGATGGGTTGGCGGACGCACCGGCGACGTCATCATCGCCAGGTTCGTCCTCTGGTGACGCGTCGGGCGATTCGCTCGCGTCCTGCACCTCTCCCCCCTGGAAAGGATTGATCTCGGGAGACTGGCTTGCTTCGGCGGATTCGCTCGCTTCCTGGCTGGAGCTGGCCGCCGCGTTGAGGCGGTCATCGGCTCGGCTACCGGATTGGGAGGCGAACACCGCCCCGCTCAGCAGGAGCAGCGAGCCGAGCCCGATCCCGAGGCTGCGCAGAATCCGAACTCGGTCACCGGATGGCATTTGGGCTCCTCAGACATGGTTTGCTTTTCGCGTCACCCATGTCGAGGCAGCCGGCACCTGGAAGGTTTCAGTGCTCGAGCGTCGGCTCCACCGTGATCTCGACGTTCTCGTTCAGGGCGCGCGAGATCGGGCAGCCGTCCTTGGCTGCGTCGGCGAGCTCATCGAACTGCGCGTCGCTGATGCCGTCGACCTCCCCGACCACGATCAATCGCGAGGCGATGACGCTCCACGCCTCGCCCACCTTGTCGAAGGTCACCTCGGCCTCCACGTGGAGCTCGCGGGGTGGCGTGCCGTTGCGCGCCAACTGTGCGGAGAACGCCATGGCGAAGCACGAAGCATGGGCGGCGGCGAGGAGCTCCTCCGGGGAGGTGCGGCCATTGGCTTCCTCGGTACGCGAAGCCCAGCTGACCGGCAGGTCGCTGAACAGCTGACTGGTGCCGGCGCTGACGGTTCCCTCGCCGCTGGTGAGGTCGCCATTCCAGGTGACGGTGGCAGTGCGGACGGCGGCCATGATGGGGGCTCCTCCTTGTATCCTCCGGGAACGTCCAGCCTAGCCTAGAAGACCGATGCCCGACGACGAGCTCCCCTCGCCTCACTCCGTGCCGATCCTGCGGTCCGAGCGGATCTACCTGCGACCCGCCGAGCGGTCCGACCTGCCGACCTTCGTCCGCTGGTTCGCCGATGCCGAGATGGGACGCTACCTGGCGATCCGCGCCCCGTTCAGCATGGCCATGGAAGAGAAGTGGTTCGACCAGATGGTCGAGCGCCAGGGGAAAGACCACTACCTGTTCGTGATCTGCCTCATGGCCGATGGCCGGCCGATCGGCTCCACGGACCTGCGCGAGATCGATATCGAGAATGGCAAGGCCGCCTTTGGCATTGCCATCGGGGAGAAGCGCGAGTGGGGACGTGGCTTCGGCACCGAGGCGCTGAACGCCATCTGCGACTTCGGCTTCGGGCAGCTGCGACTGGAGCGCATCGAGCTGGATGTGTACGCGGACAATGCCCGCGCGCGCCGCTCCTACGAGAAGGCCGGCTTCCAGGTCGAGGGGACCCTGCGGCGCGGCCATTTCGCGGAGGGCGAGTACATGGACGTCATCCGCATGTCGCTGCTGCGCGCCGAGTGGAAGGCCCTGAAACGTCCGAAGAGCTGGGAGTTCGCGGTTGATGAGCAGCCCGCCGGTCGCTGAGGGAACGATCCGCGACCACCTCGCCAACGAACGGACGTTCCTGGCCTGGGTCCGCACCGCGGTCACCTTCATCGGCCTGGGTTTCGCCGTGGACCGGCTGGTGCCGGTTGACGCCTGGGGGCAGCTGCTGGGCCTGGTGCTGGTTGCCGTTGGCGGCGGCATGATGCTGCCTGCGGTGCTGAGCTTCCGGCGCACCTCTCGCGCCATCACGGCGGGCAGCTACGCGCCGCCGATCATGACCAGCACTGTCATCGCCGCGATCGTCGTCGCTGGCGCGCTCGCCCTGGCCGCCGTGATCCTGCTGCGTCCAACATGAGCAGCATCCTCGAGACGTGAGCAGCATCCTCGACCTGCCGCGCCTGATCGAGGAGCTTCCCGACGCCGCCCGCGAGCGAGCGCAACGGCTGTACGACATCAGCATCGGGCGGGGCGTCAGCGCCATTCCCCCCGAAATGGAGGACTGGCTGGCCGAGCAGTTCGGCTCCGTGGAAGCCGTGCGTGGCCAGCAGATCGTCCGGGTCGTGAATCGGTGGTCGCTCGACGGGGCCCTCTTCTCGCCGCTGCGCGGCAGCCGCCCGCATGACGGCGGCCGGTTGGAGGCGTTCGAACGCCAGGTCGAGGCGACGCGCGGCGATGCGTTCTGTCATCCCGAGACCGGTACACCGGCCGACACGTGGGGCCGGGTCCGCGGCCGCCACACCATCACCGGCGCGAACGCCGCCAAGTACGACGCGCGCCACGGTCTGGTGATCTTCCATGAGCACGACCCGCTCGCTTTCGACGAGGACGCGGTGATCGACATGCTCGAGGTGGGCCGGCAGTGGGCCGAGCGGGGCCACGCCGAAGATCCGGCGGCAGCCGCCTACCTGCTGATCTGGAACGGTGGACCGCGCGCCGGCGGCTCCATCGTCCACGGCCACGCGCAGGTGCTGCTCGGCCGTGGCAGCCACTACCCGAAGGTCGAGCGGCTGCGGCGCGACGCCCTCGCCTACGGCCGTGCGACCGGTGGATCGTTCGTCGCGGATCTCACCGCGGTCCATCGCGACGTGGGCCTCGTGGTCGCCGAGGAGAACGGCGTGGCCATCCTCTCCGCCCTGGCACCGGTCAAGGAGCGCGAGATCCTGATCATCGGCCAGCCCGGCATGGACGAGCGCGATCCTGCCTTCGCCGGCGCCGTCGCCCGCACCGTGGTGGCCTACCGCGACGCGCTTGGCGTGCGCGCCTTCAACCTGGCGCTCCAGCGTCCGCCTATCGATCCGGCCATCGCGGCGCACGACGGCTGGGAGCTGATCCCGCCCATCGTCCACCTCGTCGACCGTGGCGATCCCGACAGCCGCAGCTCGGATATCGGCGCCATGGAGCTCTACGCCGCGGCCGTGGTCGGCGGCGACCCGTTCGCGCTGGTGCAGCAACTGCAGAGCGAGGTCGGCGGCTGAGGGCATCGGCTACGATCGGGCGGTGTTCGAGCTGCGGCGGGACCCCGTCACCGGCTGGTGGTCCGCGATCGTGGTCGACCGCAGCTTTGAGCATGCGTCGTTCGCGGTCGAGGCATCGCCCGTGGAAGGCACGCATTGCCGGCACTGCGACGAATCCCCAGTCGAAGCCGATGCGGATGCGGACGACGCCACGGTTCGCCGCGTCGTGCTGCGAGCAGACGCCTTCCATCGCATCGACTCCACCAAGGACACCGCCGCCCAGCTCTCGATGTCGGAGGTCGAATCCTCCGGGGGCTCGTGGGAGATCCTGGTCGGCCCACGCGACCATCACGAGCGCCTGGCCGATGCCTCCCCGCGGCTCGCCGTGAACCTGCTGCGCGCGATGCGCGACGCGATGCACGAGCTGGGCGAGGCGGCCGACCTACCGGACGAGCCGATCTCGGTCCAGGCCGTGCAGAGCTACGGCCGCCAGGCCGGCTCGCGCAGCCAGCACCTGAACATGGAGCTGTATGCGATTCCGCAGGTGCCGCATCGGCTGGCGGAGGAGATCGGCGGCGCGGCTCGCTACCAGATCAAGAACCGGGTCTGCGTATGGTGCGGCCTGGCCCGTACCGAGGAGGAGTCGGGCGAGCGGCTGGTGCTGGCCGAGGAGCGCTTCGTGGTGTTCGCCCCGGCGGCCAGCCGTAGCCCGTTCGAGCTGATGATCGTGCCGCGAGCGCACGCTGCCGACTTCACGGCCCTTGATGACGACGACCTGGCGGCAACGGCGGCGACGCTGCAGCGGACCCTTGGCGCGCTGTCCGCGCTGGGCGATCCGCCGTACAACCTGTTCCTCCACACCGCGCCCGCCGGCGAGCGACTGGACCAGACGTTCCACTGGCACTGGGAGCTGCACCCCCGGCTCCGTGTCATCGCCGGGCTGGAGCGCGCGACCGCGCTGGCCGTGAATCCGGCCGCCCCGGAATACGCCGCAGAGTTCCTGCGCGCGCATCTCCAGCGCGCCACGTAACAGGAGCGCGTCAGCGTGCGTCAGGGGAGGCGAATCGAGGGGAACCCGCTTGGGAGGGCCGCGTGCTGGCCATCGGACTGCGCCGCAGGGGCTTTGCCGAGGTCGCCCCGGTGACCGAGCAGGCGCACGCCACCTTCGATCGCATCTTCGAGGAGTTCTCGGCTCCCATCTACAACTATGTCCTGCGCATGGTGGGCGACGCCGATCGCGCGGCGGACATCACCCAGGACACCTTCATCAAGGCCTACCGCAAGCTTGACTCCCTCACCGATTCGCACGCGACCAAGTCGTGGCTCTACCGCATCGCGACCAACACGGCCATCGACGACATGCGTCGGCGGCGCTGGATCAGCCCCGTGGGCCTCGATGACGAGGGACAGCCGGAACGGCCCGATCAGGGTCCGGGGCCTGAGGCGCAGGTGATCGCCGGCATGCTCGACGAGCGGATCCAGCGCGCGTTGATGCGGCTGCGCCCGAACCACCGCCAGTGCATCGTGCTGTCGGACCTGGAGGACATGAGCCCGCATGACATCGGCGAGGTGATGAACCTCTCCTACGGAGCGGTGCGCACGCTGCTCTGCCGCGCCCGCGGCGAGATGCGTCGCCACCTGGCGACGGAGGGGCTGGTGCGATGACGCTGCGCCGTGGCGAGCATCCCGACGAGCTGATCAGCGCCGCCATCAGCGGCGACCTGACCGACGACGAGCAGGCGCGCCTCGACGCGCACCTCGCCAGCTGCGAGAGCTGCCGCCAGACGATGGCCGCGTGGACCGAGCAGCGACGGCTGGTGTCCGGACTGCGCTCGGCGCCGGTGCCACGCGACCTGGGGCCCCGGATCCGGGCCGGCATCGAGTCCGGAGCGTTCGCAGTTCCCTGGTGGCGCCGCTCCGGCCTCCTGGTCGGCATCGGGGCGACGGTGGCCACTGCAGCGGCCGCGGTGGTGGCAGTCGCCGTGATCGGGGGCCTGCTTCCCGGTCCCCAGGTGGCCACCAGCGTCTCGCCAAGCGCAAGCTCATCGACCGGCGGCTCGCCCGCGGCCACTGCCTCCCCTTCTGCCGCGGAGACCCCGGCTCCCTCCCCCACCGGCCCGGCGATCGCGCCGGAGGCCATTCCACCGTACTACCTCGCCTATGCGGGACCGTCCGACAACGTGACGCTAACCCTGCGCGACGGCGACCAGGGCACGACCGATCGCGAGCTCCCGACACCACAGGGGCAGCCAATTCGCGCGGCGCTTTCGCCGAATGGGCGGTGGCTGGCCTATATCACGCCGGTTGGCTTGAAGGGCACGAACAAATACTGGGTCGTCAACATCCAGGATGGGAGCGAGACTGTTCTCGGTGAATCCAGCGCCATCGGCAGTCCGTTCACGAATGGCCTCTTCTGGTCCAGCGACAGCCGGTATCTATCCTTCACCTTGACGGACAACCTCTCGGGACCGGAGACGGATGCATGGCTGTTCAACACGGTCGACCGGAGCGTCAAGCCGATGACGGGGCGGGGTGACGTCGTGGCAGCGGGCTGGCGGACAGAAGTCGTGAACAGCCAGCTCGCCGATCCGCGCGCATGGGTCAGCGTGGCGGCTGCTGATCCGACCTCGTATGAGCTGCCAGATCTGGCCACCGCATCACTACCGATCGACTTGGATCAGGCAACAACAGCCCTGCCAGGCGTTTTCCAGCCGCTTTGGAGCGGCGACCACTCGTCAGCGATCTTCTGGCGGGGCACGCTCAATCCGTCGGCGCCGGCAGGATATGAGTTCGCGCAGGGCGGGGCGCCATATCTCGCCCGCGAAATAGGCCGCAACCCCACTCGGTCGTTTGACGCTGCGTCCTCCCTGTTCAGCGACGTCAGCATCGGGCGCGAGGCCTTTACAAGTGCCGCCATCACCTGGGAAGCGCTTGGAGGCGATGCCTATGCCGTATGGGACGCTCGCTGGTCGGGGCCCCCGCAGAGCAGCGACGGCGCGCCGTACCCCGACGCTGGACGGATCTACCTCAGCCATGCATCCGACCCAAGGAACATCCTCTCTGGTCACGCCCTCGATCCTGCCGACTTGCCTGCGAACGGGTACGTGTCCTTTGTGGCAATTGCGCCGCTCGACCCCGACTACTTGGCCGTTACGGTCGGGTTCCCTGCGTCCGGCGACCTCGCCCTCCCCCGGGCGGAGGTGCGGCTCATCAAGCGCAATACCGGAACGGTGGCAGACGAGCTCATCAGGACCCTGAGGGGCGACCAGTCGGGCTGGTACGGGCCGGCGGTCTATCCGCAATAGCCATCGGGCTACACTCGGGAACGTGAGCGAGACCCGGGTCCTGGATGCCGATGACCTGCGCCGCGCCCTGACGCGCATCGCGCACGAGATCGTCGAGCGCAATGGCGGGGCACAGGACCTGGTCCTGGTGGGCGTGCGCAGCCGTGGCGTGCCGCTCGCGCGACGGCTGGCCGGGCTCATCGAGCAGCACGAGGGCATCAGCCCACCGGTCGGGTCCCTGGACATCACCTTCTACCGCGACGACCTGACGCAGCTCGCCCACGCCCCGATCGTGAAGCGCACCGAAGCCATTCCCGAGATCGGCGGCCAGACGGTGGTGCTGGTGGACGACGTGCTGTTCACCGGTCGCACGGTGCGCGCCGCACTGGACGCGCTGACGGACCATGGGCGGCCGCGCGCCGTGCGGTTGGCGGTGGTCGTGGATCGCGGGCATCGGGAGCTGCCCATCCGGCCTGATCACGTCGGCAAGAACCTGCCGACCGCACGGGACGACCTGGTGCACGTGCGACTGAGCGAGACCGATGACGCCGACGAGGTCGTGCTCGAGCAGTCGGCCGCGCGTCAGGCGGAGGCGAGCCTCCCCGCATAGGCGGCGATCACCGCATCGGCCACCTGCTCGGCCTCGGCGTCCTTGGTCAGGTGACCCGCCGCGCCGGCGGCCATCGCGGCCTCGATCCGCTCCGGCTCGGTGAAGCTGGTGAGCGCCACGACGGCGATCTCTGGCTGGCGCGTGCGAATCGCGCGGATGGCATCGGGGCCATCCATCTCCGGCATTGCCAGGTCCATGAGGATGACGTCTGGCTGGAGCCGATACGCCGCGTCGACCGCCTCGCGGCCGTTGGTGGCCTCACCCACGATCTCGATCTCGGGCAGGAGCTCAAGGAAGCCCCGCAGGCCTCGACGCACGACCTCGTAGTCATCCACCAGCAGCACGCGAATGGGCGGCTTCTCACCTCCGGGCGCCGCATCCGGGGAGCGGTCCGCCACGGGCGCCTGGACCACGCCCCAGACCCGTACCGGTTCCGCCAGTCCGCGCAGCTTCTGCGTGCCGAGATCGCGGAGGCGGTAATCGGCCGGTAATTGCTCGGTAACGATTCGCGCAGTCTCGTTCGTGATGAGCGTCTCGCCGCCACGGGCCAGCGACTGGATGCGGGCGCAGCGATGCAGCCCGCGGCCGAAGTAGCGGCCCTCCCGCTCCTGCAGATCGGACGTGTCGAGTGCCATGCGGACGCGGACGGAGCCGATCGGCCCCCAGTCCTCGGTCTCCAGCTGCCGGTGGATGGCCATCGCGGCCTGTACCGCTGCCGCGGCATCCGGGAAGACGGCATACGCGGCATCGCCGATGCGCTCGAAGACGTGACCCCCATGCGCCTCGGCGGCCGCGCGAACGATGGCGTGGTGACGGATGAGCGCCTCGGTCCCGGCGGATCCGTGGCGCTCGACCAGTTGCGTGCTGCTCTCCACGTCGGTGAAGAGGAGGGTCAACATGGGCACCCCCACAGGATGCCATGGCGCTGCGGATGGCGCCGTATACTGCCCGGCGACCCTTTAACGCGGTCCCGTGAGGCCGCCAAGGAGACGCATGCTCGACTCGCCCCACGCCGCCATGCCCATCGTGGGCGCCACCCATTGGCGAACGCGGCATCTCTTGGACGTCGATCAGCTCGACCGTGCCGAGATCGTCCGCTGCCTGGACCTCGCGATCGAGATGCGGGAGCTGCGCGAGCGCGGTGAGCGACTGGAGACCCTCGCAAGCGAGCTCGTTGGGCTCGCCTTCGCCGAACCGTCCACCCGTACGCGCGTCTCGTTCGAGATCGCCGCCACGAGCCTGGGCGCCCAGGTGGTCGACCTGCCGATGGCCGCCAGCAGCTCCACCAAGGGCGAGTCACTGGTCGACACGCTGCTCACGCTGCAGCGCACCGGGATCACCACCCTCGTGCTGCGGCACTCGGCCAGCGGGGCGCCATACCTGGCCGCGCGGGCCACCGACCTGCGGATCGTCAACGCCGGCGACGGCACCCATGCGCACCCGACCCAGGCGCTGCTGGACGCCCTGACGCTGCGCGACACGCTGGGCGGGCTGGAGGGAGCGGTGGTGGCGATCGTTGGCGACATCGGGCATTCACGGGTCGCGCGCTCGAACATGCTGCTGCTCACCCGACTGGGCGCCACCGTCCGGTTGTCGGGACCGCCCGCCTGGATCGCCGGCTTCGCTCGGCCAGGCGTCGAGCTCCATCCGGACGTGGACGACGCCCTGGATGGATCGGATGCGGTGATGGCCCTGCGGGTGCAGCTCGAACGGAATGCGGCCGGCGGCGTGCCGAGCCTGCGCGAGTACACCGCCCGCTGGGGCCTGAACGAAGCCCGGGTGCAGCGTGCGCGACCGGGCGCGCCGGTCCTGCATCCCGGGCCCACCAACCAGGGCGTGGAGCTCACCGCGGGG
>DASSEC010000127.1:0-16016 GCA_035696685.1 Candidatus Limnocylindria bacterium
GTGCGGGTGAGCCCGGCGACCTTCGAGGTCATCGACGCTGCCCTGCGGGCGGCCCGTGCGACCAATGGCCGCTTCGATCCGCTGCTCGGCGCGCGGATGCGAGAGCTCGGCTACGACCGCACCTACGCCTCCTTGCCAACCAATCGGCCCGGCACGCCCCTCGCGACCTGGCATCCAGGCCTCTGGCGGCAGGTGCGACTCGACCGCGAGCGGTCGCTGGTCCGCGTGCCGGTCGGCGGCGCGCTGGACCTGGGGGGCATCGCCAAGGGGATGGCCGCCGACGCGGCGCTCGCCGAGCTGGTCGCGGCGGGCGTCCCGTACGCGCTGGTGAACGCCGGCGGCGACCTGGCGGCGTACGGCGTCCCGCAGCAAGGCCCCGGCTGGCCGGTCGGCATCGACAACGTGGACCTGGCCGGCGGGGCAGCGCTGCTGGCGCACGGGGCGATGGCCACCTCGTCGACCCGCGGCCGCCGGTGGCGGAGCGGTGGCATCCGGCGCCATCACCTGCTTGACCCGTTCACCGGGCTGCCGATGGAGGGCGAGCTGGAGCAGGTGACTGTCACCGCGGCCAGCTGCCGCCAGGCCGAAGTGGCGGCCAAGGTCGCCATCCTGGGCGGCGTGGCAGACGCCACTGCGTTCGTCCTGCAGCACGGGCTGACCGCCGCGCTGGTGACGCGCGACGGCCAACAGCTGCGAATCGGGCAGTGGCAATGAACTTCGACCACACCCTGAGCTGGGAGGTCGCGCGCGCGGGCGGCATGCTGGCCTACGTGCTGGCCACTGCCTCGGTGGTGCTGGGCCTGCTGCTGTCGCTCGGCGTGCGCTCACAGCGCTGGCCGCGATTCATCACCAATGAGCTCCATCGGTTCCTGAGCGTGCTGACGCTGATCTTCGTGGTCATCCACACCATTGCGGTGCTGGTCGACCCGTTCACGGCGTTCACCCCCGCCGAGGTCCTCGTCCCGTTCGCATCGCACTACCGGCCGCTGTGGATCGCCCTGGGCATCGTGGCCGGGTACCTCGCGCTGGCGGTGTGGGCATCCGAATACATCCGCGGCCGTATCGGCTATGCCTGGTGGCGCCGGTTCCACTACCTGGCCTTCGCTGTGTTCGCGCTGGGGGCGCTGCACGGCGTGGGAACGGGCTCGGACACGCGGGAGTGGTGGGGCCTGGCGACCTACGGCGTGACCATTGGCGCGGTGGTGATCCTCATCGGCTGGCGGCTGCTGCGCTCCCTGGCGCCTGGCTGGCGGGACGTTGCCGTCGGCGCGTTGGCCCTCGTCCATGCGGCGGCGGCGATCTTCATCCTGGCCGGGCCAGCCCAGGCGGGCTGGAACGAGATCGCGAACAACGGCAACGGCAATGGCGCGTCTGCCGCCTGGCTGGCCACACAGGCATCCGCCTCGGCTGTCGCGGTAGCACCATCGGCTCCGGCCAGCTTCAGCGCCGCGTTGCCGGCGGCACAGCCGACCGAGGACGCGGTGACGTGGACCTTCTCGGTGGGCGGACAGGCGGGCAGGGTCCGGTTGAGGATTGACGACGGCTCCGCCAGCCTATCGGTCGCGCTGGCCGGCGGCTGGAGCTGCCAGGGTTCAGTCTCGCAGGCTACCGGCAATTCCCTGACCGCGATCTGCGACGACAGCCGAGGCAAGACCGTGGCGGTCCGGCTGGCCGACCTGCGACGGGTTGCCGGAGGCATCGCTGCCGAGCTGCACGTCGTTGCTGCCTGAACGGCAGCGCCATTTCCGGCGGGCCCGACGGCCGATCTCCGGCGCGCGGGCTATCCTCAGCCCATGGAGCGCGTGGTCGCGATCGTCGGGGCGACCGGCGCCGCGGGACGTGCCGCCTCGGCCGCCTTCGCGGCCACCGGGGCGAAGCTGGGCCTGATCGGGACCAATACCCGTCGCCTGAGGGCGCTTGCTGCCCAGCTGGGGCTGGCTGACGGCGGCTGGCACCCTGGCGTCGCCGATGTCGGCACATCCGCAGGGGCACGCAGGGCCATCGCCTCCGTGACCGACGCACTGGGCCCGGTTGACGTGCTGCTCTACCTGGTGGGCGGCTGGACCGGGGGGTCGCCCGCCACGCAGGTGCGCGTGTCCGACTTCGACAGGATGCTCCGCCAGCACCTCTATGGGACGCTGCACTCGGTGCAGGTCGTGGTGCCCGGCATGATCGAGCGCGGCTGGGGCCGGGTCATGGCGATCTCGACTCCGCTGGCCTCCGAGCCAGGCCCGCGGGGCGGCGGCTACGTGGCTGCCAAGGCCGCGCAGGAGGCTCTCATCCGCACGCTGGCTCGCGACCTGGCGGGCAGTGGCGTGACAGCGAACCTCATCGTGGTGCGGACCATCGACGCGAAGCACGAGCGCACCACCGAGCCCTCCACGAAGAACGCGTCCTGGACCACCCCCGAGGAGATCGCCGACGTCATGGTCATGCTGGCCTCGGATGCGGCGCGGACGATCAACGGGGCGCGGATCCCGCTCTTCGGTCGCTAGGTCACCCCGCCTGGCAGGACCATCGGTCCGATTCCGGTTGCGCTCGCCTCCCCCTACGGTGGCGCCTGCCGGCGAGCACGCAGGCCGAAACCGGGAGGGACGTCTTTGGAGCCGATGTCGGGGCGCTGGGTCTGCCCGCGCTGCTACGAGTCCAACGAGGCAGATGCCACCAGCTGCAGCCGGTGCCAGCTGGAACGCGGCGCCGATCCATCCCAGGCTCTCGCAGCCGCCTCCGCGGTTCCGACCCCCACCGGCCAGCCGTGGGCGCCGGTGGCCCAGCAGCCGCGCCCTCGCCCGGCGTGGCTCGCCCTGCTTACCCGGTTTGGCTGGATTGGCGCCCTCATCGTCATTGCCGGCGTCGGCCTCTTCCTGAACGCGCGGCGCGACGATGCGGGACAGATCTCGACCGGCGGCACGCTCCAGGTCCAGGACCTGCGCGTCGGCGACTGCTTCAACCTGAAGGATGAGGCCGCGGATAGCGTCGAGGACGTCGCCGCCAAGCCATGCACCGAGTCGCACAAGTACGAGCTCTACCACGTGGCCGCCATGGGCGAAGGGGACTACCCCGCCGACGACGAGCTCTCCGGCTTCGCCGAGCAGGAATGCGTCGCTGCCTTCACCAGCTACGTCGGCCTGGGCTACGACACGTCGGTGCTCGAGGTCGTCTACTTCACGCCGACCAGCGACGCCTGGGACAGCGGCGATCGCAGCGTTCAATGCGCCGCCTACGACCCGAGCAACGCGGCGGTCGTCGGCTCCCTACAGGGAGCGGCCCGCTAGCTCCTCGCGCACTGCGCGGTACTTTCGGGGGATGGGTGCGGTGCGGGTCGGTTCGCTACGGTCCGAGCCATGCGACCGGCACTGTCGCGCCCTTCCCGTGCCCTCCGCGTTGCCCTGAGCAGCCGCGCCGCAATTGGCGGCGTCCCGGGGCCGGCCGCCGCGCGCCGCGCGCGCCCGCACCTGCCGCTGGTGGCACGCGACCCGTACCTGGCCTACACGATCTCGTTGGTGCCCATTGCGGCGCTCGTCCTGGGCCTGGGTCGCGGGCTGCCGGCCCTGCTTCCCCTGTCGGTTCTTTCTGCTGTCTTCGTCGGGGCGCAGGTGCTCCTCGGCCAGGTGCCTGCCCGCCGCCGCCCGATGACCGCACTGGGCTGGTCGTTCCTGCGGCTGGCGCTGGCGCTCCTGTACGTGGTCGCCATTGTCGAGCTGTCCGGCGGCGCCAGCGGCCCCATGGACGCATTGTTCATCCCCATCGTGGTCGCCGCTGCCGCGCTGGGGCCACAGCGGGCCGTCGTCATCGGCCTGGTGGCCAGCGTGATCTACCTGGCGCCGGAGATCACGCACCTGGGCTCGTCGAGCGACATCGCGCTGCGCGGAATCACGCTCGCCGGCGTCAGCATCCTGGTCGCCGTCGGGGTGCGGCGCTTGGTCGTGGCGGTGGAGCGCACCACGCGCCAGCTGCGCTCCGCGGTCGTTGCCGAGCGACGCCGGTCGCGGCAGATCACCGGCCTCGAGGCCGTCAGCCGGCTGCTAGTGGCGGGCGGGCACACCAACGAGGTGCTCGACCGCGCGCTAGGGGTCCTGGTCGACCGCTTCGGCTACGCGTATGTGTCCATCTACATCGCCGATGGCGACCGCCTGGTGCTTGGCGCGCAACGCGGCTACGAGACGCCCATCGAGAGCTTCGACGGGACGCGAGGAATCATGGGCCGCGTGATGCGCAGCCACGAGCTGGCCTACGTGGCGGACGTGACGCGGGATCCCGATTACATCGCGGTGTTCGACGAGGTGGCCAGCGAGATCTGCGCGCCGCTGCTGGTCGACCGGCAACTGCTGGGCATCCTGAACGTCGAGTCGAGCGGTCGCCTGGATCGCACCGATCGTGACCTGGTGGCGACGCTCGCCGGCCGCGTGGCGACCGTGGTGGCGCTGGGCCGCGACCGGCAGGCGCTCACCCAGCGCGCGGATGTGTTCCGCAGCCTGCACGAGTTCAGCCAGGCGGTGAGCGGCACCCTCGAGCTCGAGCCGCTCGGCGCGCAGCTGGTCAAGGCCGCACAGCGCGTCGTTCGCTCCGACCACGTGGCGCTCACGGTCCTGGACCAGGAGACCGGGAGATATCGGGTCCGGGCCATCACCGATGCGGACGCTTCGGAGCTGGGTGGCGAGGTGCGGCCCGGCGAGGGGCTGGCTGGTCGCGCGATTCGCGACCGGACGCTCGTCTTCGACGGCGCGTTCACGACCGAGCAATTCCCGGCTTCGTACCGCGAGGCCGCCGAGCCGATGACGCTGCTGGGCGCGGGCGTGCCGCTTATCCGCGACGGAGCGGTGGTCGGCGCGCTGTCGATCATGCGTCGCGATCTGTCCGACAGGTTCACCCCGTTGGAGCGCGAGGCCATGGAGCTGCTGGCCGGCCACGCGGCGCTGGTGCTCGCCAACGCCTTCCTGCACACCGAGGTGGAGCAGCTGGCCATTCGCGACCCGCTGACGGGCCTCTACAACCGCCGCTACTTCGACGAGGCGGTCGAGCGCGTGATCGCCAGCTGGCACCGTGCCACCGGGACGATGCGCCGGCCGGTGGCGGCCATCGTCTTCGACCTCGACCTGTTCGGCGACTTCAACAAGCAGCATGGCCACCAGGTCGGAGACCTGGTGCTCCGCAACTTCGCCGGCATCCTGCGCGACCGCTTCCGCGCCACTGATCTCGTCGCGCGGCTGGGCGGGGAGGAGTTCATCGTCGTGCTGGAGGGCGCCGGCCGCCAGGACGCCGAACGGGTGGCCGACGAGGTGCGCGAGGGGCTGAAGCAGCTGCGCCTGGTGAACGAGGACGGCGAGCGGCTGTCGGTGACCGTCTCCGCCGGCTGCGCGCAGCTGGACGAGTCACAGGCCACGCGCGAGCTGCTGCTGCGCACCGCCGACGTCGCGCTGTTCATGGCCAAGCGAGCAGGACGGGACCGTGTCGTCGCCGCGTGACGAGCAGGCGGCCGCGCGCCGTCCACAGCACGAGCTCCTGGCATCCGCCCTGGACGCGGTGGTGGGCATGGATGCCGATGGCCTGATCGTGAGCTGGAACGCCCGCGCCGAGGAGATGTTCGGCTGGTCGTCGGCCGAGGCAATCGGCCGGCCGATGGACGAAGTGCTGGTTCCGGTCCGGTACCGGCGTCGCCATCGGGCAGGGCTGAAGCGCTACCTGACAACGGGCAAGGGCCGCATCCTCGAGCGGCGGATCGAGCTGGAAGCGCTGCACCGCGACGGCCACGAGATCGCCGTTGAGCTCGCGGTGGTGGCGATCCGGCGCAACGGGCAGACCGAGTTCACCGGCTTCCTCCGCGACCTCTCACGCGAGCGCGCCGCGCTCGCCGCCCTCAAGGAGTCGGACGAGCGCTACCGCATGCTGGTGGAGCGGCTGCCAGGCATCGTCTACATCGACGAGCCGGGCGCGCGGGGGCGGTACATCTCGCCGCAGATCGAGTCGCTGCTCGGCTACTCGGCCGAGGAGTGGCTGGCCGATCCGGCGTACTGGGAGGTCGCGCTGCACCCCGACGACCGCGAGCGCGCGGTGCTGGAGCTGGCGGCAGGGGAGCAGAGCGGCAGGCGCTTCACGTCCGAGTACCGGCTGATCGCCCGCGACGGCTCGGTGGTCTGGATCCGGGATGAAGCGACCCCGATCCATGACGCCGCGGGCAGCCTCCTGGTGCACGGCGTGATGTTCGACGTCACGCGCGAGCGCGAAGTCGAGGCCGAGCTGGCGGCCGAGGTGGCGGAGCGCGCCGAGGTGGCGAACGCCCTGAGCACCTTCCACCCGGGCCCGGATCCGCAGAGCACGGCCGCCGCGCTGTCCCGGGAGCTGGTGCGCCTGCGCGACCTGGACATCGCGGTGGTCTATGCCTTTTTGGGCGAGGGCGTGACACCGCTCGCCTACGTGGCGCCGCCGGGCGCGCCGATTGCCGTGGGACGACCGCTGCCGACGTCCCGCTCCGAGTACCTGCGCTCGGCCAGTGCCCGTGGACCATGGATCGACGAGTGGCGCGAGGGCCCGAGCCTCACCGAGTACGAACGCGCCTGGCTCGACGTCGGGCTGCGGGTTGCGGTGTTCGTCCCGCTGAGCCTCAACGGGGAGCCATACGGACTGATTGCCGTGGGCAGCACCAGCGAGCTGGCGGCAAGCCAGATCGGGCGGCGGCTGCCGGCCATTCTCGAGTACGCCACCGTTGCCAACGCACTGCTGGGACCCCAGCTGCGCCAGTCGGCCGGCGACCTGCACGTCCGGGCGCTGCGCGACCTCATCGATTCGGGATCGGTGCGCACCGTCTTCCAGCCCGTGGTCAGGCTGTCCGATCGCGCCGTGGTCGGTTACGAGGCGCTCACGCGCTTCACCGACGGCAGCTCGCCCGTGCAGCGCTTCGCGGAGGCGGAGCGCGTCGGCCTGGCCGTCGAGCTGGAGCGCGCCGCGGTCGCGTCGGCGATCCTCGCGGCCGGCAGCCTGCCGTCCGGACCGTGGCTGAGCATCAACATCTCGCCGGCCGTGCTGCCGCAGCTGCGCCAGCTCGCCTCGCTCACCGATGACGTCCAGCGCCCGCTGGTGGTGGAGATCACCGAGCGGATGGCGATCGAGGACTACGGCGCGGCGCGGCGCCTGCTGCGCCGCCACCTGCCGAACGCCCGGATCGCCGTCGATGACGCGGGCGCCGGATTCGCCTCGCTGCGCCACATCGCCGAGCTGCGTCCGGCCATCGTCAAGCTCGACATGCAACTGGTGCGCAACGTCCACCGCGATCCGGCGCGCGAGGCGCTGGTGGCGGGTATGGTCCATTTCGCCCGTGCGTCCGGCTGCGAGCTGATCGCCGAGGGCATCGAGGTCGAGCAGGAGCGCGCCGCACTCATGCGGCTGGGCGTCGACCGGGGGCAGGGCTTCCTGCTGGGACGGCCCGACGCGGTGATCGCCGCCGCCTAGCCCAGCCGCTCCGCCAGCCAGCCCACCGCCAGCGGATAGCGCCAGCCGATGCCGCTGTGCCCGCCATTGAACAGCTCGAAGTGGACGACGTCCTCGCCTACGCCGGCCTCCCCGACGGCCCGCCGCAGCGCAGTGGTCGCCAGGTCCAGGCCCACCTCGTCGCCGCGGCCCGCGTCCAACCAGATGGCGCGCATCGCCCGCAGCGCTTCGGCGCAGTCGGGCCGCGCAGCCATCCGCACCGGGTCATGTGCCAGCCAACGATCCCAGGTCGCCGGCTCGAGCTGCCCCGTCTCGAGGTCGAATGGGAAGCGGACCGTGCCGTCCGCATCGGTCGAGTAGCAGGCGGCCATGGCGTAGATCTCGATCAGCAGCCCATCGGTCGAGCGGCCGCGACCGGGTCGGGAGCGGAAATCGGCCCAGAACGCGTCATAGCTGCCCCCATAGCCGTCCCGCAGCGCCTTGACTGCCGGGCCGAACGACGGCAGGTAGCACAGCTCGAAGAGGCCATCGCCAGCGTGGGAGGCGAATCCGCCGAAGAGGTCCGGCCGCCGCATCGCGTTGACGGCCGCCCCGAAACCGCCGCTTGAATGCCCGGCCAGGGCGCGGTGACGCGCATCGGCCAGGGTGCGGTAGGCGCCGTCCACGAACGGCACAACTTCGTCACACAGGTACGTCGCGTAGCGGCCCGTGCCCGGCGAGTCGACGAACTGCGAACCGCCCAGGCTCGTCCATGCATCCACGTACACGACCACCGCCGGTGGCGCGTCGCCGGAGCCGAAGCGGACGTCCAGCTCCTCGAGCGGGGTGCGCTCCCACGGTCGCCTGTTGCGCCAGCCATCGACCTGGTTGCGGAAGCCCTGCAGCACATAGATCGTCGCGAAGCGGCGGTCCGGCTCGGCGTCGTAGGCGGGCGGCAGCTGCACGATGAGCGGCCGGCGGTGCGGGTCGCCGAGCGGGTTCCCGGTCAGCGCCGTGCTGTCGAGCACGCGGTCCTCGAGCCTGCCGGCAAACGAGTGGCCCCAGGGTGGGATCGGCTCCATCTGCGTCCTCTAGGTGGATTCGCCGGCGATCTCGATCCGGGCCAGCCGGCGGATGCCGATGACCGTCGCCAGCACCAGCACGGCCCCGCCCACCACCAACGCCGTCCCCAGCGGCAGTGGCGCCGAGAAGACGGTGCGCGGCACGTCGGCCAGCGCGTCGGCGAACGCCAGCGTGTGCTGTCGGACGCTGAAGGTCTGCGTACCGGCGAACAATCCTGCCAGCACGCCCTCCCAGATGAGCACGTAGCCGAGCCCGAACACCAACGCCCGGCCGGTGATCAGGCTAAGGGCAACGAAGATTGCGCAGTAGATCACTGACCCCGCTGCGGTGGCCACCGCGAAGGCCACTGAAAGGCCGATGTCGCCGCCGGCCAGCATCCCGGCCAGCAGCACGGGGATCGAGGTGAGCGCCACGCTGCAGACGGCAGCCACGACCAGCTTGGTCAGCAGGGTCTGCCAGCGGGGGATGGGCTTGGCGAGCAGGTAGATGGCCGTGCCCTCCTCCAGCTCGGCGCCGATGGTGGCCGTCCCGAACAGCAGCGCCACCAGCGGCATCAGCGTGGCGGTGCCGAACACCTCGAGCAGGCGCGCGGTGGCGTGTGGGCGGTTGAGGGGCTCGGCTCCGATGCGGAGCCCCAGCGCCACCAGCAGCATCAGCCCGCCGAGCAGGAGCAGGAGCAGCGTGCGCCGGCGGCTGAGCAGCTGCCGCAGGGTGATGCCGGCGATGACCCCGTTCATCGGCGCACCAGGTAGCTGAACACCGACTCGAGCGACTCGTCGGTGGGCAGCAGCTCGTGGAGGCGGATGTCCGTGGCCCGCGCCACACCGGCCACGGCGCGGCTGAACGCACCGAAGTCGGCGGTGCGGACGGTGAGCAGCCCGTCGTCCAGGGAGACGCCGGCGATCATGGGCTGGTCCATCAGGGCGGCCGCCAGGGCGCGGTCGTCGGAGGAGCGGATGGTGAACGTGTGCGGCCGGTCGGTCATCAGCCGGCGGATCTCGCGGAAGTCGCCCGACGCGGCCAGGCGCCCGGCCACGATCACGAGGACGCGCTCCGCGACGCGCTCCACCTCCTCCAGGATGTGGCTGGAGAAGAGGATCACGCGACCGGCCGCGGCCATGCGCCGCAGCAGGTCCATCATGTGCAGCCGCTGGCGCGGGTCCATGCCGTTGAACGGCTCGTCCAGGAGCAGCACCTGCGGGTCATGCACCAGCGCGGAGGCGACCTTGATGCGCTGCCTCATGCCCTTGGAGTAGGTGCCGATGGCGCGATCCTGGGCAGGTTCCAGCTCCACCTGGCCGATGGCCCGCTCGGCAGCGCTGGAGGCATCGGTGGGGCTCATCCCCTGCAGCCTGGCGTTGGCGATCACGAACTGCCGTCCGGTCAGGAACGGATAGACGGCCTCGTGCTCGGGGACGAGGCCAATCTGGCGGTAGAGCTCCGGGTGCCCACGGGTCGCGCGACCGGCCACCGTCACGCTGCCCGATGACGGCGCCAGGAAGCCGCCGACCATGTGCAGGATCGTCGACTTGCCCGCGCCGTTGGGCCCCAGCAGGCCGGTGATGCCACCCCCGAGCTCGAAGCTCACGTCGTTGACGGCGACCACGTTGCCGTACCAGCGGGACGCGTTCGCGACCACGACCGCCGACTCGCCGGTGTCGCGCGCCGGCGGGTCAGGTGCCTCGATGGCGGTCACGCGGCGACCCGTCGATAGCGCCACCACACGACTCCGCTGGCCATGACGGAGATGGCCAGCCATTCGGCGCCGAAGACCCACAGCGGGTAGTTCATGCCCTGGACCGGCGAGTCGGCGATGTATCCACCGAACAGCAGCGTGCGCGTCCCGTCGAGCGGCACGATGGGATTCACCAGCTGGCTGGCCTCCTTCAGCGGCCCGGCGGAGAGGGCGTTGCCCATGATCCCGGCAATCGCCGCGCCCACGATGAACACCGCGATGATTGCGCCGGTGGCATAGGCGCGACGCGGGGTGTAGGCGGCGATCGCGAGCGACAGGGCGGCCAGCGGGATGGCGTAGATGAGCGGCGTGCCGATCACTTCCGGCAGGCGATTGATCTCGTCACCGAAGGCCTTGACCACGTCCGCCGCCAGCAGGATGCGGCCGATGAACAGGACCAGCATCGGCGCCAGCGCCAGGCCGAAGACGGCGGCGGTCAGGGCGCCGAGCTTGGCCAGCGCGTAGTCGGCGCGCTCCAGCGCGTGCGAGAAGTACAGCGACAGCACGTGGTTGCGCTGGTCGGAGCTCACCAGCTCCGGCGCCTGGGCGGCGACGAAGATGGCAAGCAGGATCTGCGTGTTCCACAGGAAGTTGTCGTAGCTGAATGGCGTGGGCGCTCGCGGCGCCAGCGCCGCCACGGCCACGGATACTCCCGCCGGCGCCAGTAGCAGGGCGGCAATGCCCCACGGCACGATCTTGGCGCGGCCGCTGCGCTTGAGCCCATACGCGGCGCGCAGGCTCCACCAGAAGAGGGTCGCCACCGCCGCGCGGCGGCCCAGCCGCGCGCCGTCGTAGCCGCGGTACCCCAGGTCGTAGATCGCGCCGGTCGCGCTCTGCCGCGTGCCGACGGCTGGATCACGCGGCGTCATCGGCGTCCTGCGTGGCGGCGTCGGCGCGGAACAGGTCCTCCAGCCGGTGGCGTCGATGCTCGAGCCGGACCAGCGCCAACCCCAGGTCGACCACCGCGTCGCGCACGACGTCGTACGGGCGCTCGTCGGCCACGTCGACCAGAACGGTGTGGCCATCGACTCTGGCCGCCAAGCCACGCTCGGCGAGGCGGCCGGCCAGCGCCTCGCTCCCTTCCTCGACCTCGACGCCCAGCGTGCCAGTGCGCTCGGTGAAGCTTGCGATGGGCGCGGCCTGCAGGAGCTTGCCGTTATCGATGGCCAGGAGGAAGGTGCAGACCCGCTCGATCTCGCCCAGCAGATGGGAGGCGACCACGGTGGTGATCCCGAACTCGGTGCCCGTGCGCTTCACCAGGTCCAGCATCTCGTCGCGTCCAGAGGGGTCGAGGCCGTTCGTCGGCTCGTCCAGGAGCAGCAGCTTCGGGTCGTGGACCAGGGCCTGTGCCAGCTTGACCCGCTGCTTCATGCCGGTCGAGTAGCCCCCGATGGGCCGGTAGCGCTCCTCGTACAGGCCCACGTGGCGCAGGACCTCCGCGGTGCGCTCCCGGGACGCTGCCGCCGGGAGGCCGGCCATGCGTCCCATGTGCGTGACGAAATCGGTGGCGGACAGGTCCGGTGGCAGGCTGTCGTGCTCGGGCAGGTAACCGACGAACTGGCGGATCTGCGGACCGTCACGGGTGACGTCCAGCCCCAGCACGGACGCGGAGCCGCTGGTCGGGTCCAGCAATCCCAGCAGGATCTTCAGGAAGGTGCTCTTGCCGGCTCCGTTCGCGCCCACCAGGCCGATGATTCCCGGCTCCACGTCCAGCGTCAGCCCGTCCAGGGCGGTGACGTGCGCGCCGTAGCGTTTGGTGAGGGCTCGCGCCTCGATCAACGACATGGGCACCGAGTCTAGACGATGGACCGTGCAGCGCCGCCCGACCGCCTGGTGTGCCACCGACCAAGCAAATCGAGCCCGCAACACGCACCGATTCCGCAAACGTGCACCGAGTGCAATGCGGTTCCGGTGAGGTCGACAGTCGGCTGCGGACAGCGCTGGCACAAGACGTGCACCCCAAGTCAAGAACCGAAGGAGCAAGGGGGCAGACATGACCGCAGCGGGGGACGAACAGGATCGTCGACCGCGCGCCTTCGTCCTCGAGGACGATGTGCAGACGCAGCAGCTGCTTGCCGAGCTCATCGCCCTGAAGGGGCTCGAGCCGGTCGCCTTCTCGCGGATCGCGTCCGCGCGGCTGGCATTGACCGAGCGACCGCCGCAGGTCCTGGTCGTCGACGACGACCTGCCAGACGGCAAGGGTGCCGAGCTGGTGCGTGAGCTGCGCCAGGATCCGCGGATGCGGGATGTGCGTGTGCTCTTCTGCACGGCGGCCGAGCCGGCCCGCCGCCGCGAGATCGCGACGCTGGCCCCGGTGCTGGCCAAGCCGTTCCGCCTCAACGACGTGGAGCGCGCTCTGGCCGACGTCGTCTCCGGCTGATGCCCAGCGGGTAGGCTTCGCGGCATCGTGGCCGCCGACCTCACCGCGCTGATCCTCACCAACGAATACCCGCCATCTGTCTATGGCGGCGCCGGGATCCACGTGTCGGAGCTCACCCGCGCGCTGCGCGGACGCATCGGCCTGGACATTCGCACCTTCGGCGATCAGCACGAGGTCGACGCCGACTTCGGGGTGCACGGCTACGGCGCAACCGTCGCCTCCGACGGGGCCGACGCGCGCATGCGCCCCGCGCTCACCGCGCTTGCGCGTGACCTGGCCATGGCCAGTGACCCAATCGAGGCGGATGTCGTCCATTGCCACACCTGGTACACGCACCTGGGCGGCCTGCTGGTGCAGCACGCCTACCGCCTGCCCCTGGTGATCACGGTGCACTCGCTGGAGCCCCTGCGGCCGTGGAAGCGAGAGCAGTTGGGCGGTGGCTATGACCTGTCGAGCTGGGTGGAGCGGACGGCCCTGGAGTCGGCGGACGCGGTGATCGCCGTCAGCCAGGGGACCCGCGCTGACGTGCTGCGCCTGTTCGACGTGAGCGAGGAACGGATGCACGTCATCCACAACGGCATCGATGCCGAGTTCTACCGTCCCGATCCGGCAACGGACGTGCTCGAGCGCTACGGGATCGATCCTGCCTCGTCGTACCTACTGTTCGTGGGGCGCGTCACGCGACAGAAGGGGATCGTGCACCTGGTTCGGGCCCTGCGCGACGTCGACCCGGGCATCGGTGCGGTGCTCTGCGCGGGCCAGCCCGATACGCCCGAGATCGCGCGGGAGATGGAAGAGGCCGTGGCCGAGGCGCGGGCGGCACGGTCCAACCTGGTCTGGATCCCGGAGATGCTGAGCCGCCCCGACGTGCGCCAGCTCTACAGCCATGCAGCGGTGTTCGTCTGCCCGTCGGTGTACGAGCCGTTCGGCATCATCAACCTGGAAGCCATGGCCTGCGAGCGACCGGTGGTGGCCAGCGCGGTCGGCGGCATCCCCGAGGTCGTGGTCGACGGCGAGACCGGGCTGCTGGTCCCGGTGAGACTCCGGGATGACGATCCCATGCGCCCCGTCGACCCGTCCGCCTACGAAGCGGACCTGGCGTCCGCGATCAATCGCCTCATGGCCGATGCGCCCCTCCGCGAGCAGATGGGCCGCGCCGGGCGAGCGCGGGCCGTGGAGCGCTTCAGCTGGTCGGCCATCGCCGACCAGACGGTGGAGCTGTATCGCTCGCTCCTCGGTCGCTGAGGGACGAGCTCCAACATGGACATGCCCCGTGGTGGGCCGCGCCTGACGCTGCGTGTCCTGGGCCGGAGGGTTTCGGCTAGCATCTCCATCCCGTGACCGAGCAAGCCCTTCGTTCTGCTGCGCCTACCGGGGCATCGCCCGGCGGCGAACCGGCCCTGGTGGCGCGCGACCTGCGCAAGCGCTACGGGTCGCTGGTGGCGGTGGATGGCGTTTCGTTCGAGGTCGCCAGCGGCGAGGTGTTCGGCATCCTCGGCCCCAACGGGGCGGGCAAGACGACCACCCTGGAGATGATCGAGGGGATGCGCCAGATCGACGGTGGCAGCGCCACCGTGGCCGGCATCGACGTCGGTAAGGACCCGCGTGGCGTCAAGGCCCGCATCGGCATCCAGCTCCAGGCGTCCAGCTTCTTCGACGAGCTGAACCTGGTGGAGCTCCTGGAGCTCTTCGGCCACCTGTACGGCCGCGAGGTGGATGCTGAGGCGCTGCTGGCCGAGGTGGAGCTGACCGAGAAGGCGAAGTCACAGGTCCGCACCCTGTCCGGTGGGCAGAAGCAGCGCTTCAGCATCGCGGCGGCGCTCGTCAACGACCCAGTCATCCTCTTCCTGGACGAGCCGACCACGGGCCTGGACCCGCAGGCACGCCGCCACCTGTGGGGCGTGGTCCGCGAGCTCGCGTCGCGCGGCCACACCATCGTGCTGACGACCCACTACATGGAGGAGGCGGAGGAGCTCTGCCACCGGGTGGCGGTCATGGATGGCGGCAAGATCGTCGCGCTGGACACACCGGGCGCGCTGATCCAGGCACTGCTCGATCGCGGCTTCCACAAGGAGCGGGTCGAGCGGCTCGCCAACCTGGAGGACGTGTTCATCGACCTCACCGGCCACGAGCTGCGGGAGGAGGAGTAGCCGATGCGTCCCGGGGTGTACTGGGCCCTCCTCGTCGCCAGCGTGAAGATGTTCGTCCGCAACCGGGCGGCCCTGTTCTTCAGCCTGGTCGTGCCGCTGCTGATCATGCTGATCTTCGGCGTGCTCAACTTCGGCGGCACCACCGAGGTTAGCCTGGGCCTGGTCGACGAGGCCAACAACCCGGCCAGCGCCACGCTCCGCTCGGCCCTGTCCGGGACCGATGCATTCAAGACCCAGGCGGGCGCGCGGCAGTTCGAGCTCGATGAGCTGAGCCAGGGCCATCGCGACCTGGTGCTGGTCATCCCCGCCGGGTTCGAGCTGAGCCCCACGGCCGACGCCACCCGCCAGCTGACCGCCTACACCAACGTCAGCAAGCCGCAGCAGGCGCACGTCGGCGGGCTGCTGCTCAACGCGGTGGTGAGCCAGGTCATGCTGGCGGCGGGACAGCCCGGCGGGCCGGTTGGCCCGGTGGTGCGCGTCCAGCCGCGGCCGGGACGCAACCTGGGGTACATCGACTTCCTGGTGCCGGGGATGCTGGCCCTCACCGTCATGCAGCTCGGCCTCTTCAGCGTGTCGTTCGGCTTCGTCCAGCTGAAGCGGACCGGCGCGCTGCGCCGCCTGTTCGCGACGCCCACCAGCCCGGCCTACTTCCTGGGAGCCCAGGTCACCAGCCGCCTGCTGATCGGCCTGGCGCAGGTCCTCATCCTGCTGGGCGTGGGGCTGTGGTTCGGCCTGCAACTGGTGGGCTCGGTGGTCCTGCTGCTGGCCGTCTCGGTGCTGGGCTCGTGCATCTTCCTGGCGATGGGCTTCTCGGTGGCGGGCTGGGCGAAGAACGAGGACCAGGCCGCGCCCGTCGCGAACCTCATCAGCCTGCCGATGACGTTCCTGTCCGGCGTCTTCTTCCCGCGTGACGCGATGCCCGACCTGCTGCAGCGCATCACCGACTTCCTGCCGCTCACCTACCTGTCCGATGCGCTGCGGAAGATCGCGAACGACGGCGCCGGCATCGGCGACATCGGCACCGACCTGCTCGGCCTGGCGGTCTGGGCGGTGATCAGCTTCGTGGTGGCCGTTAGCCTCTTCTCTTGGGAATGATCGCCATCGGCGTCATCCTCCGCGCGGAGCAGGTGGCCACCGGACTGGCAGGCGTCATCGCCTATCTGGCCCTGGGCGGCAGCTGGCTGCTGCTCGTGCCACTGCTGCTGGCCTTCGACCTGTCGATGGCTGGGTACCTGGCCGGCCCCCGCATCGGCTCGATCACCTA
>DASSEC010000128.1:0-17327 GCA_035696685.1 Candidatus Limnocylindria bacterium
GATTACCGGGATACGTATGGCGCTCGGCGTCGCGCGGCAGGTGGTAATGGCCCAGAAAGGCATGGCTCACGCCGGCCGCGGCAATCTCGGCCGCTTCGAACGGGGCGTGCGGTTGCTTGCCGGGCTCCTGCCAGCCGAGCAGGCTGCGTTCCGAGGCGTGCGCCAGGGCGAGGTGGACACCGCCGCGGTCCGGCGCGAAGCCGGTGAAGAACCCGTCGGTGTTGGCCGGCGCGCGATGGGCGGCCCCCCACAGCGTGCAACCGTCGGCCAACGTCAGGGGCGTGAGCCGCGCCTCCGTGTAGATGCTGACGTTCGGCGACCAGTCGACGGTGGCGTATGGGCTCTGCGCCGACAGCCAGTCGTGATTGCCCGGGGCCAGCACGATGCGCCGTTCGGTTCGCGCGAAGCTCGACTGGAGGAAGGCAACCGTGTCGGGCGTGACGCGATCGTGCTCGAACAGGTCGCCGGCGCAGAGGACGGCGTCGACCCGCTCCGCATCGGCCAGGGCGAGGATGCGGCTCAGGGTTTCGCGCCGGTTCGCCCGCCGCAGGCGCGCTGTCTCCTGTCGCGCCCAGGCGAATGGGGCGTCCAGGTGGAGGTCGGCAAAAAGCAGGAGCTTCACTGCCCCGAAGGGTAGCGAAGCTCGTGACAGCTAGGCCGTCGCGAATGACGGTCCTGATGATCTGGTGCGGGAACTAGGCCGTGCTGCGGCCCGCAAGCAGGTTGTAGATCAGCACGATGACCGCGATCACCAGCAGGATGTGGATGAACGCCCCCGCGATGTGCCCAATGAACCCCAACAGCCAGAGCACCAGCAGAATGACGATGATCGTCCAGAGCATTGGCAAGCGACCTCCTGCTCGCTCACTGAGCAGGATACGTGCCGGGTTAGGGCCGCGTCTCGCGCTCGTTGATGAGCTGCACCACCAGCAGCACCGCCGCGACCACCAGCAGCAGGTTCACCAGCGCGCCGACCTGGATTAGCAGGCCGATGAACCAGGCCACCAGCACGACCGCGATCAGGATCCAGATCATCGGATCACAAGCCAGGCGAGGAGGAACACGGCGGCCATGACCGCCACCCCGGCCGCGGCCACGCCGGCGGATAGCAGCAGCACCGAGCCGTCACCGCGCATCAGGCCGCCAGCGCGTCAAGCACCAGGTCAACGTGCTCCATCGGCTTCACGCGCTCGAGCACGTGCTCGATCCTGCCGTCGGGCCCGATGATGAAGCTGGAACGCTCCACGCCCTGGTAGGAGCGGCCGCGGTACGTCTTGTCGACCCATACGCCGAAGGCATCGGCCATGTGGTGGCCCACATCGGCCAGCAGCGGGTACGGCAGGTCGTACTTGGCGCGGAACTTGACGTGGCTCTTCACCGAGTCCGGCGACACGCCGAAGACGCGGATGCCCGTGTCCATCACGCGGCCGAAGTTGTCGCGCAGGGAGCAGGCCTGCGCCGTGCAGCCGGGGGTGTCGTCCTTGGGATAGAAGTAAAGGACGTAGCGCTCGCCCAGCAGGCTGTCACGGCTGACCGTCGTGCCGTCGTCCGCCTCCAGGCTGAATTCGGGGGCCTGATTGCCCACCTTGGGCTTCACGCTGGCCATGCTAACGCACCCCGCCGTCCATCTCCTCCAGCGCCACCAGCACGGGGGGCAGCTCCACCGCGGTGATGCGCGCCGCCAGGTCCGCGGCGATCGCGTCGACGTGCGCGTCATCCGCCTGGGCCAGGTCGTGTCCCGCCTCCGGCACGACCCGCCGATCGGAAGCGTTACCCGCCTCACGCAAGGCGGCCCCCAGCAGCACTGACTCATCCGGGTGCGACCAGGCGTCGCGGCCGCCATGGACGAGTGCCACCGAGCGGTGGAGCATGGTGGCGAGGGCCAGCGGAGGCGTGTGGACCGCCTGCTCCACGCCCGCCAGGCTCAGGTCCACGGTGTGGCCAGCAATCCGCAGCGGTATCGAGGGCTCGCGCCGCTCGGCGCGCTCCAGGATCTCCTCACTTGACCGATCGAGCGACCGCACCACGGGATGCTGCCGATCCGTCCCCCATCTTGCGCGCTCGGCCACCCCGCGCCGCAGCACGTCTCGCCACGACCGGGCCGAGGGGCCGATGAGGGTCAGCGCGCTTACCGCCGGATCGCCGATTGCCACGCTGAGCGCCAGCGTCGCGCCCTCCCCGTGGCCCACGATCGCCGTGCGCCGCAGGTCGAATGCGCCGTGGGAGCGCATGGCCGCCAGCATGTCGCGCGCGTCGTCGATCCGGGTGAAGAGGCTCACGTCCTGCCACGCCCCGTCCGATGCGCCGCAGCCCCGCGGGTCGCAGCGCAGGCTGCCCACGCCGTGGCGAGCCAGCGCCTCGGCAAGGCGGGCGAGTAAGCCGCTCCGCTCGCCAGCCGCCGGTGCGAACCAGTCGGCGTGCGCCACGCGGTCCCAATCCCCATCCCGCGTGCGCGGCAGCCAGGATGAGAGCAGGAGCGCTCCGGGATAGCGGCCACGGGCATCGGGCGCAGTCTCCGGCAGGGTCAGCGTCCCCACCATGCCCGCGTCTGCGGCCGTGATGCGAAGTTCCTCGGTGTGGGCCATGGCAGGAGCGTACTCCCGACTCCCTGCCGGCTTTGAGATCGGGAACCGCCGCGGCAACGGCGCCGGAAAACGTCAGGCGGGACGGGATCCCGGTGCGGATCGGTCCTTCAGGATCTCGCCGGCGGCCAGCCGGCCGGGAGCGCCCATCACGCAGCCGCCCGGATGCGTGCCCGAGCCGCACTGGTAGTAGCCCTGCAGCGGCGTGCGGTACTGCGACCAGCCGGGCGCCGGGCGGAAGAAGAACATCTGCGGCGCCAGGAACTCGCCGGCGAAGATGTTCCCCTCGGTCAGGCCCACGGTGCGCTCGATGTCCAGTGGCGTCTGCACCTCGCGCTGCAGGACCAGATCGCCAAATCCCGGGAAGAAGCGTTCGAGGGTGGCCTGCACGTGATCGGCCATCGGCTCGCGCTCATGATCCCAGTCCGACTCACGCAGGTGATAGGGGGTGTACTGCACGAAGCACGACAGGACGTGCTTGCCGGGCGGGGCCATGTCGGGGTCGATGGTCGACTGGATGGCACAGTCGATATACGGGTCGTCGCTGTACCAGCCGTACTTGGCGGCGTCGAAGGCGCGCTCCAGGTAGTCGAGCGAGGGGCCGATGTTCATGAAGCCGCGGTACAGCTCCGGCCGGGCGCCCAGGGTGGGATGTGCCGGCAGGCCGTCCAGCGCGAAGTTGACCTTCGAGCTGACCCCCTGGAACTTCATGCGGCGGATGTCTTCCACCAGGTCGTCCGGCAGCTCGCGCGGATCCACCAGCTCCAGGAAGGTGTGGCGCGGATCCACCGCACTCACGACGACGCCGGCGCTGATCTCCGTGCCATCGGCCAGCGCGACACCGGTCGCTTCACCGTCGCGAGTCAGGACCCGTTCGACTGGCGCGTCCAGCCGGATCTCCGCGCCGAAGGCTTCCGCCGCGCGGGCCAGGACCTGGGTGAAACCCCCGTTGCCGCCCTTGTGGAATGACCACGAGCCGAACTCGCCATCGTGCTCGCCCAGCGAGTGGAAGAGCAGCACCAGGCCGCTCCCCTGCGAACGGGGGCCGACCTTGGAGCCGATGATCGAGCTCGACGCCAGGTAGCCCTTCAGGATGTCCGACTCGAAGTAGTCGTCCAGGAAGTCGGCCGCGCTACCGGTCAGCAGCCGCACCGCGTTGTGCAGCGTCCGCTTCTCGAGGGATCGCAGCCGCGAGCCGAGCGCCGCCAGCCGGATCAGCTCCTCGGGGTCGTCGCTCAGCGGGTCGGGCGGCACCATGTCGAGCAGCGGCTTGATGGCCTGGCAGACGCGATCGAGGTCGTGGCTGTACTGCTCGTAGCCATCGGAATCGTGGGGGGAGTGGCGCGCGATCTCGCGCAGATTCTCGTCATGGTCGCGGGTGAAGAGCAGGTGGTCCCCGTTCTCCATCGGCGCAAAACGGGTGGACATCAGCAGCGGCAGGAAGCCGTGCTTCGGCAGCTCCAGCTCCTGGACGATCTGCGGCCGCAGCAGGCTGAGCGCGTAGCTGAAGGTCGTGAACCAGAAGCCGGGCCGCAGCTCCTCGGTGATCGCTGCGCCGCCCACCAGGTGCCGCCGCTCCAGGATCAGGGTCTTGAGCCCGCCGCGCGCCAGGTAGGCGCCGTTGACCAGACCGTTGTGGCCGCCGCCGATGACGATGGCGTCGTAGCGTTCGGCGCCCATCAGGCCGTCTTGCGCTCGGGGTTGTAGAGCGGCAGCCGCGCGACGTGTGCGGCCACCTGCTGGTATCGGTGGTCCACGGTGAACTCCAGGAAGACTTGGGTGCCGGGCTTGGCCAGGTCGGGTCGTACGCGCGCCAGCGCGATGTGCTGCTGCAGCACCGGCGAATACATGATGCTCGTCGCGTAGCCGACGCGGGACCGATCGGCGTCGTACACCATCCAGTCCTCGTGCACCGGCCGGTGGTCCTTGGGCGGGATCAGCCCCGCCTCGGAGTACACGCGGTCGTAGTCCTGCCAGTCGACCACCAGCCCCACCATCCGCCAGCGACTGGACTTGTTCGCGCGCTCCTCAAGGAGGGCCTTGCGTCCGATGAAGGGGCGGTCGTCATCCTCCAAGCCCTTGAACATCCACGCCCAGCCGAGCTCCAGCGGGGTGGACCGATGCGCGTCGTTGAAGGCAAAGCGGCTCGAGTCGAAGTCGGCGCCCAGCAGCAGCAGCCCAGCCTCGATGCGCAGCATGTACAGCGCGCCCATGCCATAGGGCAGGACGCCCCAGCCGTCGGCCGCGTCCCAGACGGCGTCCCACACCGTCAGCGCGTCCGGCGTCTCGACCCAGATCTCGTAGCCCAGGTCGCCGGTGTAGCCGGTCCGGCTGACGTGCACCGGCCGGCCGCCGATGGTGCCGGTGGTGATGCCGAAGAAGGGGAGCTCCCGGGCCTGTGGAACGAGGCGGGCGACTAGGTCGCGCGAGCGGGGGCCCTGGATGGCCAGCGCGCCGATGTCCAGGCTGACCTCCTCGACCGTCACGTCCAGCCTGCCCACGCGATCCGCGAACCAGGCGAAGTTGGGCTCCGCGGCGGTGAGGAGGAACTCGCCCGGCGCGCGATGCTGGACCACGCCATCCTCGAGCACGAAGCCCCGCTCGTCGAGCCAGGTCGTGTAGTGGGCGTGGCCCGGCGGGCAGGCGCGGATGTCGCGGGCCAGCATGCCCTGCAGGAAGCGCTCCGCGTCCCGGCCGGCGATCCGGTACTTGTACAGCGGCGAGGTGTCGAAGACGCCCGCGCTGTTCCGCACCGCGAAGTACTCGAACTTGTCCGAGGACTGGTAGCGGGTCACCACCACGTGGCCGGACCAGTGCTGCCACAGGCCGGTCTCGTTGAGGGCGCTGGTGCGGTCGTGGAACGGAGTCGTGTGGATCATGCTCGGGCGGCGGTGAGCATAGCGGGCGGTCAGCCGAACAGGAACCGCCACGTGCCCGCCGCCACGCTGATTGCGACTGCCGCCAGGCCCAGCAGCAGGGCACCGGTGAGTAGCAACCAGTCGCCGCGCGTCACGCGCTCCTGCCTGGCGGACGTGCGGCACGGCCTCGACCCGAAGCCGCGCGCCTCCATGGCAGCAGCCAGCCGCGTGGCTCGGCGGACCGCGCCGATGAGCAGCGCCAGCAGCTTCCCGAAGAAGATGCGCAGGGACGAGACGGGATTGTCTCCGGCCACGCCGCGGGCGCGGCGCGCCAGGGACAGGACCTGCCACTCCACCGCCATGACCGGCACCAGCCGGGCCGCGGCCAGCGCCCCGACCGCGAAGCGCGGCGAGATGCGAAGCTGGGCGATGAGGGAATCCGCGAGCCGAGTGGGATCAGTGGTGGCCATGGCCAGCACCCCGCTGAAGGCGATGGCCGCCAGCCGCAGGCCCAAGCCCACGCCCGACAGGGCCGCGTCCACGCTGACGGACAGCGGGCCGATGGCGAGCTGCGGCCCGGGACGCGGCGCCGCGAACAGGGTGTTCAGGATCCCGACCGAGAGCGCGGTGAGCAGGATCGGCCACGTCCGGCGGAGCAGTGTCCGCGGCGAAAGGCCGCTGAGCCACACGGCGGCCAGCACGCCCGCCAGCACGACGATGGCGGTGACCGCGTCCACTGAGACGAACAGGACTGCCATCAGCACCGCGGCGGCAGCGAGCTTCATGACCGGGTTGGCGGCGGCCAGCGGGGCGTGCGGGTCCGGCCGCAACGGTGTGAACAGCCTCATGCGGTTGCCACCTGGCGAGGCGGGAGGCGCAGCGTGCGGTCCGCCAGGGCGGTGGCGAACTCGCGGTCGTGGGTGACGAACAGGACCGCGCGACCCTCGTCGCGCAGGGCAGCCAGCAGCCGCAGCAGCTCCATGGCGGTCCGGCGGTCCTGGCCAAAAGTGGGCTCGTCCAGGATGAGCACGCTGGGCGCGGTGGCCAGGGCCGTGGCCACCGACAGGCGGCGCTTCTCGCCGCCTGACAGCGTGAACGGGTTCGCGTCGGCGAGGTGCGCGAGGTGCAGGCGGGTTAGGAGCTCCTCGGCTCGCTTCCCGGCCGCGGCTTTCCCGATGCCAGCAGCCAGCGGGCCGAGCATGAGCTCGTGGCGTACACGTCCCGTCAGGAACTGGTGCTCCGGATCCTGGAACACGGTGCCGATGTGGGCAGCCAGCTCGCGCGGCGACCAGTCGACGATGGGCTCGTGGCCACGGCCGCGGGCCAGCGCCTCGCCGGCCACCACCGATCCATTGCTCGGACGGACGAGGCCGGCGATCAGGAAGGCGAGGGTGGTCTTGCCGCTGCCGTTCGGCCCAACCACCGCCAGCGCTTCGGCTGACTTGACCTGGACGTCCGTCTTGCCGATGGCCGGCAGGAGGCTGCCCGGGTATCGGAACTCGACCTGGTCAGCAAGGATCATGGTCTCCGCCGGTGGGCGATGCCGCAGCGGAGGTGCGGGCAGCCGTCGATCGGGCACCCAGACCCCGGCATCTGCCAGCACGTCGCCGTGGCGCATGAAGACGTAGGCTGGCGGGCCATCGGCGAGCAGCACGCCGTCCGGCGACAGCGCGACCACCCGGTCGACCAGCTCGATCGCCTCGGCGACCCGGTGCTCGACCATGACCAGGGTCAGGCCAAGCTGCTCGACCACGCCGGCCACCACCCCGCGGACCAGTGCCGCGCCGTCCGGATCCAGGTTGGCTGTCGGCTCGTCCAGCAGCAGCAGCCCGGGTCGCAGGGCAATGACCCCGGCGATCGCCAGTCGCTGCTGCTCGCCCCCCGACAGCGCCTCGGTCGGATGATCGATGGCGTACGGGAAGCCAACGGCAACCAGCGCCGCGTGCACCCTGGCCCAGATGGCGTCCGGTGGCAGGCACCGGTTCTCGAGGCCAAACGCCACGTCATCGCCGGCACGAGCCATGACCAGCTGGCTCTCCGGGTCCTGGAATACCAGGCCGGAGACATCCCGGGCGTCCCTTGGCGCGCGCCCGTTGAGGGTCAGCGAACCCTGCTGCTCGCCCGCGTGCGGGTCCAGCAGCCCGGCCAGCGCATTGAGCAGCGTCGACTTCCCCGAGCCCGAGGGACCGACCAGCAGAACCCGCTCCCCCGCCTCGATGCGCAGGTCGAGATCGCGGAGCGCCCAGTCACGCCGGCCTGCGTGCCGCCAGCTCCAGGCACGTGCCTCGATCGCGACCGGCGCCGCCTCGGGCGGCGCGTGGCTCAGGTCACACCTCCGGCTGCTCGCTCCCGGCCGGGAAGGCATTCAGCACCCCTGCCCGCGCCAGCGCCCGGACCAGCAGCCACGAGCCGATGCCCGCCAGCAGGGCGGTGCTGGTCACGACGACCGCGGCATACGTCAGCTGGTAGCTGGCGTCCCAGTCGGGGTAGTAGAACACCAGGTCGAGCAGTACCGCGGCCGCTCCCGCGAAGGCGGCGGCCAGGATGGCGGTGAGCAGGTTCCATGAGCGATACAACGTGAATGCGAATGCCAGCTCTGCAGCGGCGCCCTGCAGCAGACCGTAGACCAGGGTCTGGAGGCCCCATTGCGCTCCGAGCAGCGCCGACACGGCGGCGGCGACGGTTTCGGCCAGGAGCGCGGCGCCCGGCCGCCGAACGATCAGCGGCACCAGCACCGCTGGCACCAGCCAGATGCCATACATCAGGCCCTGGATCGGCGGGAAGCCGATGAAGATCGGCCTCGCCAGCTCCCATGCCCCGTTCCAGACCTGGAAGACGACCCCGAACGCCACGCCCAGGACCGATGCCACCACGATGTCCACCACTCGCCAGCCGGTCGGCCGTGCGGCAATGCTCGTCATTGCGTCTCATCTCCTTCTGGCGGCTGCTCAACCACGAGCAGCGTCCCACTCCGCAGGCGAACCGCCGCTGGTGTCTCAACGACCACATTGGAGAGCCCTCGGCTGCTGCCCATGCGCAAGGGCTCGTCTCGCAGCTGGTAGGCGAGGCCATGAGTCGTGACCCCCATTGCGTCGCCGCCTACCGGGAAGAGGCTGACCAGCGAGCCGGGTGCACCGTTGAGCGTGTGCGGATCCATCCCTCGCACTGCGCTCACCCGCGTCCAGCCGCGGACCAGCGTCACGTCACCAGCCGATTCATCGGCCAGCAGCAGCAGGTTGGCTATCTCGTGATCGATGCGGGGCCCGCCGAATGCCCCGATGACCGCGATCTGGTCCGCGCCCCGACGGCGCGCGTAGGCCATCGCCAGCTCGGTATCCGAGCTGTCCTTTTGCGAGGGGTGGCGCTCGATCTCGACGCCATCGGCCTCGAGCGTCCGGACCAGCTCGGGGTCCACCGAGTCCAGGTCGCCGACCACGGCGTCCGGGCGCACGCCGAGCTTCGAGAGCCATGCCGCACCGGCATCCACGGCCACCACGAGGTCGCCGGCCTCCAGCCAGCGCCGATCGGCAGGTCCGGGTTCGCCACTGGCAATCAGCACGGCTTTCATGTGGTCCTGGCCATCACCTTCGCTGCCGGTTCTTCCTCAAGGAACGACGAACGGCGCACCGAGCTGGCGCGCCGTGGCAGCGATCAAACCGACTCCCTTCGCTGGCATGACCCAGATCAGGTTCGAGGGTCTGCGGCTCACCGCACTCTCAGCGCACATTCGGCGCTCCCCTGTCGCTCTTCGGTTGTGCGCTCAGCGTACCACCCGCGTGACCTGCCGGCCACCGCCCGCGGTTCAGTCGCGCGGCAGGCGAAGCTCCATGAATGTACTGGCACCGGCGCCGCTTCCCGCCTGCCCAAGGTCAATCTGCAGTCGCTGGCCCCCGGGCGGAGTGAAGCGGATCACCGCCACCGTATCGCCCGGGCCGAGCAGGTCGATGCGATAGCCGGCTCTGGGCAGCGCGGTCTTCAGAAAGTCGAACACCTCTGCGCCGTTCGCCGGCGTGGTCCAGCGTCCGATCAGCCCCTCATCCTCAGGCAGCGGTTCGTCGGCGCGCATGCCCGGCATGAGCGGAAAGCCGGCCGGCAGGCCAGGGCCGGGTGGCGCCGTGGTCGGACCGGCGGTCGGGCTGGGCACCGCGGTCGTCGCGTCGCCGACGGTGTTCGTCGGCGTGCCGATCGGGCCAAGGCATGCCGCCAGTGCGAGGGCGACGCAGCCGATCTCCGCCAGCACCCAGGAACGGGCGTTCCGTTCCCGGCCGTCGATCGGCTGCGCGCGCATGCTCATACCCTCCTACTCCAGCTGCTGGATCACCTTGATGGGCACGTAGAAGCCGCCCAGGTCGTCGTGGTCGAACCAGCGAACGCCCTGCGCATCCAAATTGAAGTCCTCGCGGTAGACCCCCGGGCCGGGAGCGCCTCGGATGCCGAAGGTGAAGCGCCCCACGTCGTCGGGCGGCGTCACCTCATCCACTTTCGTGGCGATCCAGGTGTTCATCCAGTCGGCGGCAGCGAACATGCTGTCGTGGCCCACGGGGTCCCACGTCCCGAGCACGACGCGGCCCGGCCACACGTTCGGACGCCAGGTGCGCCCTCCAATGTTCTTGAACTCGACCCAGTGGAACACCGTGTAGCCGCGCCGCACCGTCACGGTCCCCGCATCGTTCTCGCCGACGTACGCCGCCCGGAACGGGATACGGCCGGGCCACGTGGTCCACAGGCGCCGGTACATCGGGTCGCTGGTCACGAGGTCCCCGCCCACGTCCACCAGAACCTCGAAATGCAGGTGCGCCCCGTAGCACAGCCCGCTGCACCCCGATTCCCCCACCTTCTGGCCGGCGAGCACCTCATCGTCGAACGCGACCGCGATGCCGCCGTCGGCCCGACTTGCGAGGTGGTAGTACAGCGTGTGGCGTCCGTCGCTGTGCCGGACGCGCACGAAATTGCCGAACTGCCCGAACTGCTGCGTTCCAAAGCCGCCTTCGGTGGCCGCGACCACGCCGTCCTTGGCCGCGGCCACGGGGCTGTGCAGCGGCATCGGATAGTCGATCCCGGTGTGGTTGTCGTAGACCCGGCCGGGGTGATTGCTGCTGTCCCACCAGGTCCTGCCGGTGTAGTCCAGCTGCACGCCGATACGGGAATCGCGGTCGACGCCGTACAGCAGGCTCACCGCCGGGTCGTAGAACGGCAGGGTGTAGTCGTCGGTGGCCCGGGCGGGCCCAGTCAGCAGCAGGGCACACCCCATGGCGACCGCGGCTGGCAGAACGGGCTGGAGCACGAGCCGGAGATATCGGGCGCTCATGGCCGGCATACCACCGCGCACGTGGCGAAGCCGGCATCGCCGTCGAACGACGCCAGGCGGCTGCCATCGAGCGCGATCAGGGCCGTGCCCGCGGCGAGCTCGACCAGGATGCTGCGACCGTCCGGCGCGAACCGCGGGCGCATGCCCGCGCCGAGCTGGATGGGGTGGCGCTCCGCGATGTGTCTCAGGAAGACCTGCCCGCCCCGCTCGAACGCCACCGCTTCAGCTGCCGGATCCACGGCGACATTGACGGCGTCCTCGCCGAGGTCGGCGAGTGCACGCGGCGGCGCGCCGGCTCCCGTCTGCTTTACGAAGGTCCGCGACCCCTGGTGGGAGGCGTAGACCACCGTCCCGTCAGCCATCAGCTGCGCACCGTAGACGAGCTGGTCGTCCGTGAGCGCGACGACGGTGCCGCCGGATGAGATGCGCACGAGCCGCGAGACGATGGGCGCTTCGATGGACGAGACCCACAGTGCGAGCACCGAGCCCCCGGGCTCGACGATTGGCGTGCCGATGAACGGCCCCTCCGCCACTCTCGCCGCTCCGGCGCCCGAGGCCGGCACGTGCCACATGGCACCGCCGCCATCAATGGCGGCCAGCCACGAGCCATCGGGGGCGAAGCCCGCTCCTATCAGGCCTGGCATTGCGACACGCTGCTGGCTGCCATCCGGATGGGCGAGCGTGAGGTTCGTGGGCGCGGGTCCCACCTGCGTTGCGACCGCGGCGGCGGTCCCGTCAGGCGAGAGCGCCAGCAGGCGATAGGCGCCATCGGCTGTCGATCCCGCGGTGGCGAAGCCGATGCGGACCTCGGCCAGCCCGGGTGCCAGCCGAGCCTGGTCGATGAGCTGGATGCTGGGAGCGCCTCCGACAGCGCTTGACGAGTCTGACGCGGCAGGCCATTGAGCGAATGCAGTGCCCAGGGTCAGTCCGCCGATGACGATCCCGCTCGCGGCGAATACCGCCGGGCGGGCAATGCCGGATGAGAACGGCCGAGGTGAACGCCGACGCCGCCCGGCGCCGTGCCCACCTGCTGGCACGCGAAGAACTGGGGTCACGAGGAATCCTCCGCAGGACAGAAGCGATGGACGATCGACTGGGGCTCCTGGTGCGGCGGGTATTCCTCCCATGCGGTATTCGATGGCTGGAGGCTAGTGATGGCTGCTTACCGTCGGCTTATCGCGTGATAATCGGCCGCCGATGCCTCCCATCCTCGTGTTCGCGCTTGCTGCGGTTGTCTTGTTCGCCGGCGGCATCTTCGCCATTCGCGCGTCGGGCGCCAGGCCCGGCATGGCACGTCGGCTGGCGGGCGCGCGCGAGGTGCGCGTGGGCGACCTGCTGGACACCCAGCTCCCACCGAACAGGCCCGTGCGGGTCGCGGGCAGAATCCGCTGCCCCGACCCCATCGTCACCGAAACCGACGACCGCCTCGTGGCGTTCCATCGCGACGTGCAGGTGAAGCCACCTGGCGGTCCATGGCGGACCATCGAGCGGATTCGCGAGGCCCGTGGCTTCGAGCTGTGGGACCACGATGGGTCGCTCGGCATGGATCCCGCGCTGGCCGCGGAGCCGTTGGTGGTCATCCCACACGTCTGGCGCGGATCGAGCAGAGAGCTCACCAACGACGCGTATCGGAGCGCCCTCGCCCGCCTCGGCGCGGACGGCGCTGCCTGGCCGGCGCGGTCCGTCACGCGGATGGTGAGCGTCGTCGAACGGCTGCTGGTGCTGGCGTCCGTGCAGCACTCGGAGGCCGGCGTGGTCCTCGCTCCGCCGCCCGGTGGCTACGTGATCTCGGGCCTGGAGCTCGACGACGCGATGCGGCTGCTGGGTGGTCATCGCCAGTGGCTGCTGCTCGGCGGCTATGCGGCGATCGCCATGGGCGCCCTGGTGGCGGTTGCCGGAGTCGTCTGGGCGGCCCTGGGCTAGACCGCGGCCGGGCGTCCGTACCAGGCGCCGGCGGTACGAACGGGGCATCGAGTCACGCCCGTTGCCACTTCTACCATCGGATCACCGGTTCCTAACAGAAGTTCCATTTGAACCGGAGTACGAGGCAAGCGCGTGTGCCAACGCTCTTCCGAGACCGCGCAGCCGAGCCCGAGGCGCTGATCAGCGTCGCGCAGGCCGCTGCGCTGCTGGGCGTGCACCCGAACACCCTCCGGGCATGGACCGATGCGGGCCGCCTGACCGCATACCGCATCAACGCTCGCGGCGATCGCCGCTACCGGCGGGCGGACGTGGAGCGGCTGCTGGCCGAGGGGGGCGAAACTCCCGATCCCGCCACCACCGCGACGAATCCTGGGCAGCACGAGGCCGAGGCGGCGCTGTTCGCGCGGCTGGCCCAGGGCAGTGGGGCCTCGGCCACGCCGACGGCCGTCTGCCGCACGGCAATCGAGGCACTGCGCACCACCCTGGGCCTTGCGCGCGTGGCCATCTACCTGGTCCGCGACGGGTCGGAGGGCGGCCTGGTCCTGGAGACGCACGGCGGCTACGCCGTGGCCCCGCCGGCGACGCTCGACCCCGAGCCGGAGCCGGCGGGACGTGCCGACGGGATCGTGGTGCGCCGCATGTCGCTGCGCGCCGCCGGCGAGCAGATCGGCGTGCTGCTGCTTGAGGACGAGCCCGGGGGGCCGCTGGCCGGCGTCCGGGACGGATTCCTGCGCAGCGTGGCCGGCGCCATCGCCTCGGACGTCCTGAACGCGCGGGTGCTGGCACGAGCGCGGCGCGAGGTAACGCGGGCCCGTGCCCTCCGCCACGTGACGCAGGAGCTGACCGGGCAGCTCGACCTCGCCTCGGTGCTGAACGACATCGTGGACCGCACCCGCTCCCTGTTCGATGCGGAGAAGGCGGGGCTGTGGCTGCTGGACGAGTCCGAGCAGCCATTCCAGGCCGCGGCGTCGCGATCCCTCGGGGAGGAGTTCCAGGGTCGCGTGCGGCAGCTCACCCTGGCCAGCGCCGCGGTTGGCGTGCAGGCCGTGCGCGAGCGGCGCACGTTCGTGGTGCGCAATGCTGACACCCGCACCGGCGTGGGCGAGATGCAGGCGGTCTATCGGGCAGAAGGCATCAAGACGGCCTGCCTGGTGCCGCTGGTCAGCAACGACCGAGCGGTTGGCGTGCTGGGGCTCTACCACGCCCGCGACCATGACTGGCCGGACGACGAGCTGGGGCTGGCCCAGTCATTCGCAAACCAGGCGGCTGTCGCCATCAGCAACGCTCGCCTCTACCGCTCGGTGGCCGACCAGGCCGCCCGCATCCGCTCGATCCAGGACCTGTCCGCCCGCCTCAACCGGCTGACCGACGTGCAGGCCATCGCCGATGCGATCGTGGCCGAGGCCAGCTCGCTGGCCAACTATCACGACATCCGGGTCTACGCGGTCGACTGGGATCGTCGGATCTGCGAGCCGGTGGCCTTCACCGACCGGTTGCTGGGCGACGGCGACTTCCGCGACGCGTTGCGGGTGGACATTGGCGAGGGCAGCTTCACGGGCTGGGTGGCCGAGAACGGCGAGCCGATCCTCGCCAACGACGCGCTGCACGACGAGCGCGGGCACACCATCGAGGGCACCGACGACATCGAGGAGTCCATGCTGGTGGTGCCGATGGTGTACGAGGGCCGTGCGGTGGGAGTCATCGCGCTGTCGAAGCTCGGCAACAACCAGTTCAGCAACGACGACCTGCAGACCATGACGATCTTCGCCGGCTACGCGGCGCAGGCGATGGCCAACGCCGGCGCGTACGAGCGCCTGGAGCTGCAATCGGCCGAGCTCGCGCGGCAGCTGCAGTCACAGCGACGGCTGCTGGAGATCAACGAGCGCCTGCTGTCCACCCTGGACCGCGCCGACGTGCTCGAGACGATCGCCGACGGCCTCAAGGCGGTGGTGCGGTACGACAACCTGTCGATCTACCGGGTCGACGATGTGCAGCAGGTGCTGCACCCGGTTCTGACCCGCGAGCGCCACGCGGAGGAGGTGCGCCGCTACGTCGTTCCCTTCGGCCGCGGCCTGATGGGCTGGGCGGTCGAGCACGGCGAGCCGGTGCTTGCCAACGACGCGCTGAACGATCCGCGCGCGATGCAGATCCCCGGTACGCCGGATGACCCCGAGGCACTGGTGGTGGTGCCGCTGGTGGCGGACGGCGACGTGATCGGCTGCATGAACATCTCGCGCGTCGGTGGCGAGGAGGTCTACTTCAGCGATGCGGATTTCGACCTGGTGAAGCTCTTCGCCGGCCAGGCCTCGATCGCGCTGCGCAACGCCGAGGCACACCAGGCCATGGCCGCCCAGGCCGAGACCGATGCGCTCACCGGCCTTGGCAATCACGGATCGTTCCAGCGCATCCTGGCCCAGCTGCTCGGCCAGCCGGAGGGGGCCGAGCCGCAGCCCCGGCGCCGCCGCCAGAGCGGGCCGCTTGCGCTGCTGATGATGGACCTGGACAACTTCAAGGCCTACAACGACCGGCTGGGCCACCCGGCGGGTGACGCGCTGCTGCACGCTATCGGCTCGGCCATCTACGCCTCGGCGCGAGCGGAGGACCGGGTGTTCCGCTATGGAGGCGACGAGTTCGCGCTCGTGCTGCCCGGCGTCGATGCCATTCGTGCTGAAGCCGTCGGCGAGCGAGTCCGTGGCGCCGTCGCCCGGCTGACCGCCAAGGAAGCGGCGCCGGTCACCATTACGGTGGGCGTGGCGGCGTACCCGCGCGACGCCGCCGACAAGAACGAGCTGATCGCCGCAGCCGACATTGCCCTCTACCTCGGCAAGCAGTCCGGTGAGGACCGGGTGGTGCGCGCCGACCAGGTGCCGCCCGAAATGCGTGCCCTGCGGACCACGCTCGACGAGCTGGCACGCGCTGCGCTGCAGCACCCCGACGAGGGACCCAGTGTCGACTCGCTGGTCGAGCAGGCCGCCCGCCTGACGCATGCCGGTGAACAGGACCAGGACAACATCCGCGACGCGCTGCTGGCCGTCGCGCGCTCGCTCGACACCCTCGACCCGGCGACCATCGGCCATGGCGACCGGGTCGGCCGCCTGGCGCGGACGATGGCCGAGCGGCTCGGCTGCGACGAGGACCGCGCCAACGCCGTGGAGCTCGCCGCGCGTCTCCACGGGCTGGAGGCCATCGGCTCCGTCGAACTGAAGGCGATCCCGTCGCTGCGGGAGGTCGGCGAGATCGTCGCGTGGCACCGGGTCGACCAGCGGAAGCGGGTTGCTCCCCTGGGCGCGCGCATCGTCGCCGCCGCGAACGCGTACGACGCGCTGGTGTTCCTGGCCGACGGCCCGCATGCCGACCGCCGCCAGGCAATCGACCAGCTGGCCGCGGCCGGCCCGCGCTACGGCTCGGACGTGATGAAGGCTCTGGCCGAGGTCGTGGGCGTCAAGCCGCGATCCGCCCGGCGTCGGCGCCGCGTCGACCGGCTGGTGCCGGAGGATCGCGACGCGGCCTGACGAAGCGCGGCCTCGATGTAGAATCGCGGCTCCCAATGTCGAGCCCATCCCTTGCCGCCGTGCGCCGGCATACCTTCGCGCGCGCTCCGCTCCTCCTCTGCCTGATGGGCGCGCTGGCCGCCTGCGGCACGTCGACGCCAACGCCGAGCCCGTCCGCGTCCGTCTCGGGCAGCGCCAGCGCGGCGCCGACGCCCACGCCGCTGCCCACGCCCGAGCCCACGCCGCGCTACACGAATCCGCCTGATCCCGGACTGGCGCGCATCATTCCCCGGCGGGTCAACGGCCTCGTCGTGGACGTGCCGAATCATTCGCAGTTCGCGTACACGCCGGGCGACATGGTGCCGGCATACGGGGAGCTGGCGCTCCGCTTCACGGCGCTGCAGGTTGCCTTCGTCGAGGACCCGCGGCTGTCGCTATACGCGGCACGCGTCGCGGGGGACCTGCCCAGCACGCGCGATCTGGAACCCTACCTGGCGACGGCCGCCGAGTACGTGGGGATCGCCGGGCTGCACCGGAAGGAATGGAAGTACCGGCGGATCGGCGCACGAGTCTCCTGGGAACGTCCCGAGGACAACGCCACTGCCGCCGGCACACACATCTACACCTGGACCGGCGGCGAGTTCGTCTTCCTGCTCATCGGCACCGACGAGCAGCTGAACCGGGCGATGTTCACGGCACTCCCCGGGGAGCGGGCAGCCCCACCCTCACCGTCGGCCAGCGCCAGCGCGGCCTCGAGCCCGGAGGCGAGCTCCGGCAGCTGAGCCGCGGCCGCTACCATCGGTCGCATGTTCGGCCGCATCGCATACGGCGTCTCGATCGTGGGCTCTCTGGCCGCCCTGGGGCTGAGGTTGCTGGGAGCCGATGCGACGCTGACCTTTGCGGTCAGCGGGATCGCGATCGGCGGCCTGGCATACACGCTGGGCCATGCCACGGAGCAGCTGGGAGCGGCCGCCGGGCCGCGCATCGGCGGGATCCTCAACGCCACCGTCGGCAACATCGGCGAGATCATCATCGCCGGCTTCCTGATCGCCAACGGCGAGCTGGAGGTGGTGAAGGCGTCCATCACCGGCTCGATCGTGGGGAACTTGCTGCTCGTCCTGGGCATCTCGCTGCTGGTCGGCGGGCTGCGCAACGGCGTCCAGCG
>DASSEC010000129.1:0-9568 GCA_035696685.1 Candidatus Limnocylindria bacterium
ACGGACGCCGCGGCCGATCGCTGGGGTTTGCCCGCAGATGTGGACGCCGGGGGCGAGGCAGCCGACCAGCCTTCGGCGCCGCCAGCTCCGCTGGCCGATTCGCTCACGCCGTGGGAGCGGCTTCGCCGCCGCGCTGGCGCCGCGTGGGAGGTGGTGCGGCCGTTCTCCTTCACCGCCTCGATCATCCCGGTGGCGGCCGGCGGAGCACTCGCCTTCGCCGATGGGCGATTCAATCCCGGCCTCTTCGTGCTGGCGCTGCTCGGTAGCGTGCTGCTGCACATCGGCACCAACGTCACGAACGAGATCTACGACGTCCGCAAGGGGATCGACACCATCACCTCCCCGCGCGCCAGCCACGCCATCCTGAAGGGAAGGATCGGCGAGCGAGCCGCCTACGCCTTCGCGCTGAGCGCGTTCGCCGTTGCGGCGCTGATCGGCGTCGCGCTGATCGCGACCCGCGGCTGGCCGATCGTCGCGCTCGGCGTCGCAGGGCTGGCAGGCGGCTACTTCTACACGGCGCCGCCATTCGAGTACAAGTTCCGCGCGCTGGGCCTGCCGCTGGTGTTCCTGCTGATGGGGCCCCTCATGACGGTCGGCAGCTACTACGCCGTGTCGGGCGACTGGTCGCCGGTGGCGCTGGTCCTGTCGCTGCCCATCGGCCTGCTGGTCGCCGCCATCCTCCACGGCAACGAGTGGCGCGACATCCGCGAGGACACCCGCGCCGGCATCGTCACGCTGTCGAGCCGGGTCGGCCGCGAGTGGGCGCACTACGGCTACCTGGGCCTGACGCTGGGGGCGTACATCGTGCTGGCATTGGCCGTGGTGGCCGAGGCACTGCCGCCGGCCACGCTGCTGGCCATCCTGTCCCTGCCGCTGCTGGTGGTCGTGGTGCGGGCCGCCGAGCTGGGCGCGAGCGGCCAGGCGCGGGCGATCGCGATGATCGACCTGCAGACCGCCCGGCTGCATGCCGCGTTCGGCGCGCTGCTGGTGGCGGGTGTCGTGTTGGCGGCGCTCGTTCACTGATTGATGCGGCGCGAGCGGCCGTTCGACCGGGCGGCGCTGGCCGTTGGCCTCGGGGCGGCGCAGGTCGCGTTCGCGCTGACCTTCCGCGGTCCGCGGCCGAGGTTCTGGCAGCGGATGACGCTGACCGGTCTGACCCTGGGCAGCTTCGCGCTGGCGGTCAGCCCGGAGTCGCGCCGGCTGCGGATTCGGGGCCGCGACGTCGCGCTGGGGCTCGCGTCAGCGGCCACGCTGTATGCCACGTTCCAGGTGGGGGATCGCTTCGCGCGGCGCTTCGTGCCCGGCGGTGAGCGCCAGATTCGCGACATCTACGCGCTGCGCAGCCTCCGACCGAAGCCGGAGATCGCCGCGCGCCTGGTGGCCGTCATCGGCCCCGCCGAGGAGATCTTCTGGCGGGCTTTCGTCCAGGCCACGCTCGCGCGACTGCTGGGCCGATGGCGCGGCGCGGCGGCAGGGGCGGCGGCGTACGGCGGGGTGCATATCGTGACGGGCAACTTCACCCTCTTCGGCGCGGCCGGCATCGCCGGCGCGCATTGGGCGGCGCTGTATGCGATGGGCATGCCGCTGGGCGCGCTGATCGTCAGCCACGCCGCCTGGGACGTCTGGATCTTCCTGCTGCAGCCGACCGTCGGCTCAGAGGAACCGGCCTCCGCGTAGCTCGGAGCGGCTAGGCGAAGGACCAGGCGCTGCCATCCCAGCTGGCATGGATGAGCTGGCCATCGGCCGATTTGCCGAAGACGTCGAGGCGGTTCGGTCCCCACGCGCAGGCAGCAGGGTTGCTGGCCAGTTGAACGTCCAGCTGCTCCCAGGGCTGCCAGCCGGCGGGCTCGTACCAGCGATGCCAGAGCCGGCCGTCCTGCCCACGCGCGAACAGGTCGATTCGGTCGGCGCCCCAGGAACAGGCCGCGGGGTCGCCGGCCAGCTCGCCGCCGAGTGACTCCCAGGGATGCCACGAGCTCCCGTCCCAGTAGCGGTTCCAGAGCTCCCCGCCCGGGAAGATGCAGAACACCTGCATCTGGTCCACGTCCCACGCGGTGACCGCCGGCGCCGACGCAAGCGTGCCGCCGAGCGGCTCCCAGCCATCCATCGGCGCAATGATGCGCCTATCCTGCGGGCGTGGACCGCTGGCACACGATCATCGAGCCGTTCCGCATCAAGAGCGTCGAGCCGATCCGGCTCACCACCGTGGATGAGCGCGACCGGCACCTGCGGGAGGCGGGCTACAACCTGTTCAACCTGCACTCCGCCGACGTGCTGATCGACCTGCTTACCGATTCTGGGACCGGTGCCATGTCGGCCGAGCAGTGGGCCGGCATCCAGCGCGGCGACGAGTCGTACGCCGGCTCGCCATCGTGGTTCCGCTTCCTGGAGAGCGTCCAGGACCTGTTCCCGTTCAAGCACGTGATCCCCGCGCACCAGGGGCGCGCGGCGGAGAAGATCCTGTTCGGCGTGGTCGGCGGCCCCGGCAAGGTGGTGCCCAACAACACGCATTTCGACACGACCCGCGCCAACGTCGAGTACACCGGCGCCGAGGCGGTCGACCTGGTCATCGAGGAGGGCCGCCACCCATCGGCCATCCATCCGTTCAAGGGCAACATGGACACCGATGCGCTCGACGCGTTCATCGCCGAGCGCGGCGCGGAGCACGTCCCGCTGGTGATGGTCACCGTCACCAACAACTCGGGCGGCGGGCAGCCGGTCAGCCTCGAGAACCTGCGCGCGGTGCGCGCCGTGTGTGACAAGTACGGCCTGCCACTGTTCCTGGACGCGTGCCGCTTCGCGGAGAACGCGTGGTTCATCAAGCAGCGCGAGCCCGGGCAGGGGGATCGCTCGATCCGCGACATCGTGCGCGAGATGGCGTCGTTGGCCGATGGCATGACCATGAGCGCCAAGAAGGACGCGATCGCCAACATCGGGGGCTGGCTGGCCATGAACGATGATGTCTGGGCCGAGCAGGCGCGTGCGCTCGAGATCCTGACCGAGGGCTTCCCGACCTACGGCGGCCTGGCGGGACGCGACCTGGATGCCATCGCCCAGGGCCTGCGCGAGGTGATCGACGAGGACTACCTGCGTTACCGCATCCGCTCGACCGCATACCTGGGGGAGGCGCTGGTGGCAGCGGGCGTGCCGTGTGTCCAGCCCATCGGCGGCCATGCGGTCTACCTGGATGCCGCTTCGCTGCTGCCGCACATCCCGCCGCTCGAATACCCGGGGCAGGCCCTCGCCGTGGCCCTGTACCGGGAGGGCGGCATCCGTGGCTGCGAGATCGGCAGCGTGATGTTCGGCCGGCACCCAGACGGGTCTGAGGTCCCCGCCCCGATGGAGCTCGTGCGCCTGGCCATCCCGCGGCGGGTCTACACGCAATCGCACGTCGATTACGTCATCGAGGTGGTCCGCTCGGTGGCGGAGCGCGCCGCCGAGCTGCCCGGGTACCGCATCGTGGAGCAGCCGACGCAGCTGCGGCACTTCACGGCGCGCTTCGAGCCCATCGGCTCAGGCGTCGGCGCGGCGGTATGATCCGGCCATGCGACTCGTCAATGGACGGCGCCTCGTCGAGGTGGACGTCGGCTAACTGACCGCCCTGGCCGACACCCATGCCAGCGTCACCTTGGACGTGGGCGCGGGCGACGGCCGATTCGCCCTCGCCCGTGCCGCCGAGCACCCAGAGGAGCTGGTGCTGGCCGTGGATGCCAGCCACGCGGCCATGCGTGAGTCCTCGTGGCGCGCCGGCCGATCCGCCCGGCGCGGCGGCCTGCCGAACGCCCTGTTCGTGGCCTCCTCCCTCGAGCAGCTCCCCGGGGAGCTGTCCGCGACTGCGTCGCTCGTCACCGTCCACTTCCCGTGGGGATCGCTGCTGGACGCCGCCATCGGCCGTGACCCGGCTGGCATGGACCGGCTGGGCAGCCTGGTGGCGCAAGGCGGTTCCCTGCGCCTGCTCGTGTCGGCCGCCGAGCGCGATGCCACTCGGGGCGCCACGGTCCTGGACCCTGGCGCCGTGGCCGACGCCTACGCGGCGCGTGGGTTCGCAGCCGAGAGCTGCCGGCCGGCGACGCTCGCGGACGCCGAGGCGGCTCGCTCGTCCTGGGGCCGCCGGCTGCTGACCGCGGCCGCCGGTGAGCGCCGTGCCTGGCTCATCGATCTGCGCCGCGTAGAATCGGGCGGTGGAGGAGCACTGCACCGACTGCGGACGTGACGTGGCGCTCGGCAGCCCGCTGTTCGCCCATCGGGTGAAGCTCATCAGCGAGAGCGATCCGGACGTGGCGTTCATCTGCATCGACTGCCGCCTGGCCACGCCGCTGCAGGACGCGGACGGCAATCCGCTCACCGAGGACCAGCTGGCCGGCATGAAGTACGTGATCGGCCGCGGCGGCCACGCCTGACCCGCGCGTGACCCGCCCATGACCCGCCGGACGTGGACGCTGGTCGCGGTGGTGCTGGGGTCCGGGATCGTGTTCCTGGACTCGACCATCGTCAACGTCGCGCTGCGCGCCATCGGCGAGCAGCTGCCGGCGACGGTGGTGGGCGTCCTGGAAGGGCAGTCGTACATCGTCAACGGCTACCTGCTGTCCCTGTCCGCCCTGTTGATCCTGGCCGGCGCCCTGGCCGATCGCTTCGGGCGCAGGCGGCTGTTCGTCATCGGCCTGGCCGGCTTCGGCGTCGCCTCGCTGGCCTGCGGCCTGGCGCCGACCATGGAGGTGCTCATCCTGGCGCGGCTGGCGCAGGGCGCATTCGGCGCGCTGCTGGTGCCGACCTCGCTGGCGCTGATCAACGCGAACTTCGAGGGCGCCGAGCGCGGCCGAGCCTTCGGCATCTGGGCCGCCGCCACGAGCGCGCTGACGATCTTCGGCCCGCCGCTGGGCGGCTTCCTGATCGACACCTTCGGCTGGCGCGTCGCGTTCCTGATCAACGTCCCGCTGGTGGCGCTGGGCGTGTGGATCGCGTGGACCAGGCTGGCGGAGAGCCGAAACCCGGAGGAGCCCAAGCGATTCGACTGGCTGGGCGCGGCAGCCGTAGCCCTCGCCGTGGGCGGGCTGGCCTACGGCGCGACCCGCGGGCAGGAGCAGCGCTGGCAGGACCCGACCGCGTGGGCGGCGCTCGTGATCGGCGCGGTGGCCACAGTCGCCCTGGTGCCGCTGATGACGCGGCGGCGAGACCCGCTGGTGCCGCCGGAGCTCTTCAGCTCGCGCAACTTCACCGTGACCAACATCTCGACGCTGCTGATCTACGGCGCGCTCTACGTCTTCTCCTACTACCAGGCGCTGTTCCTGCAGGGCACCCTGGGCTACACCGCGCTCGCCTCAGGGCTGGCGGGCCTGCCCATCAGCGCGACCATTGCCCTGCTGTCCACGACCTTCGGGCACCTGGCCGGGCGCTACGGACCGCGGCGCTTCATGGCCATCGGTCCGGCGTTCATGGGGGCTGGCCTGCTGTGGTACGTCCGCATCCCGGCCGGCAGCGACGCCTGGATCGCCAGCTTCGGGACGCCCCAGACCCTGGTGCCGCCGGGTGACTACTTCCTGGACGTGCTGCCGACGGTGATGCTCTTCGCCATCGGCATCGCCATGCTGGTGGCCCCGCTGACGACCGCCCTCATGACGTCCGTGCCCGTCGGCAACTCGGGGCTCGCTTCGGCGATCAACAACGCGGTGAGCCGGATCGGGCCGGTGCTGGCGGGCGCCGTGATCTTCATCGGCGTATCGGCCTCGTTCTATGCCGGACTGGCGGACCGGGCGCCCGGGCTGGACGTCTCCTCGGCGGCGGTGCGCGAGCAGGTGCCCCCGCTCAAGCAGCCGGCCGGGTCGCTCACGCCGGAACAGCGGGTTGCCGCCCAGGCGGCCTCCACCGACGCGTTCCACCTGGCCATGCTGATCGCCGCGCTCCTGTGCCTGGCCGGCGCCGGTGTCAATGCAGCCGGCATCAGGGACCCGGCGCCTGCGGACCTGGCCGCGACTGCCGAGTCCGCCACGGCGGCCGGAGCCTGAGGCGATGTTCCCCATCGGCGACCAGAACGAACCCGGCCGCGGCCTGCCCTACGTCACGCTGGCCATCATCGGCGTGAATGTCCTGGTCTTCCTGCTCTTCCAGCAGGCCGGCGCGGACAACCAGTTCACCTACGGCTGGAGCGCCATCCCGTTCGAGATCACGCACGGCGTGGATTTGCTGCAGCCGCAGCCGATCACCATCGACGGGCAGCCGTACCTCATCCCCGAGGCGCCTGGCCCCAACCCCATCCAGCTCACGCTGCTGTCGAGCATGTTCATGCACGCCGGCTGGCTGCACCTGGGCGGCAACATGCTGTTCCTGTGGGTTTTCGGCGACAACGTGGAGCACCGTGCCGGACCGATCTTCTACCTGCTGATCTACCTCGCGGTCGGTGTCGTGGGCAGCCTGGCCCAGATCCTGAGCAGCGCCGGTTCCTACATCCCGACCCTTGGCGCCTCGGGTGCGATCAGCGGAGTCCTGGGCGCCTACATCGTGCTGTTCCCCACCAACCGGGTGACGGTCTTCGTGTTCCGCTTCCTGACCCAGGTGCCTGCCGTGGTGGCCATCGGCATCTGGATCGCGTTCCAGCTGATCAGCGGGTTCGGGGCGACCGTCGTGTCAGACGCGTCCGGCGGCGTGGCCTACCTCGCGCACATTGGCGGTTTCGCGGCGGGCGTGGTGGTCGGGTTGGTGCTGCGCGCGCTCGGCGGTCCCTCCCGCGGCGAGATCCAGCCCGCCTGATGAACAGCGGGATGGTCACGTGACCACGATCACCAGGTCGACGCGCGCCGATGCCGGACTGTTCGGGCCGGGCAGCATGGCGTGGCGCATCGACGGCGAGGCCCTGACCCTGGCGGGCGGGACCGCGGCGCTGCTCATGCAGCTGGCCCATCCGGCGGTGGCGGCCGGGGTGGCGCAGCACTCGGACTTCCGGGCCGATCCGTTCGCACGTCTGCGCCGCACGCTGACTGCGAGCTACGCGGTGGTGTTCGGCACCACCTCGCGTGCCGAGCGGGCCATCCGCCGCATGAACGCGATCCACGGCCTCGTGCGCGGCGAGATCCCGGAGAACGGCGAGGCCTATCACGCCACGGACCCCGCGCTGCTGCTGTGGGTGCACGCCACGCTGATCGATACGGCGCTCCGCGTCCATGACCGATACGTCGCGCGGCTCAGCGCCGACGAGCAGCAGGCCTACCACGCCGAGTCGCGCGACATCGCCATCCGCCTTGGCGTGCCGGCCGACGCGGTGCCGGACACGCTGGTGGAGCTGCGGTCCGAGATGCTGCGGCTGATGGCGGACGGAACCGTGGCGGTCAGCGACACGGCACGGATGCTGGCCCCGTCAGTGCTCTACCCGGCCCGCTTCCCGCCGCGCCTCGTCTGGGACGCCGCTCACCTGGTTTCGATGTCGGTCCTGCCTGACCCGATTCGCCGCGGCTACGGCCTGGCCTGGTCCGCCCGCCGCGATCAAGGGATGCAGCGGCTCGGCGCGGTCTCGCGCCGCGTGCTCCCCGTGGTGCCGCGCCGCCTGCGCCGGGTGCCGCACGCCCTGACCGCGGAGCGGAGGATCGCCGAGCCCCGACGGTGACGCCCAGCCAGCGGCTGGGTATGATGCCCGCCGAGCGCCCGGCCCGCCCGCGGGGCCCTTTGCCGCCGCCCAGCGAGGAGTGTCGGCACGGCCGGCGCCGGAGGATCCCTTGAGCCGTTTCGCCAAGCTGGCAACTGCCGCAGCGGCAGCCACGTACCTGCTCATCGTCGTGGGTGGGCTGGTGCGCGCTACCGACTCCGGGCTCGGCTGCCCGGACTGGCCGCTGTGCTTCGGCGCATGGGTTCCACCGAACGAGCTGCACGCCTGGATCGAGCATTCGCATCGGCTGGTGGCGGCGCTCGCGGTCGGCCCGCTGGTGGGCGCCGTTGCCCTGATCACCGTGTTCTCCGGCCGGCGCCGGGACCGACCGCTCCTCGTTGCCGCGGTGGTGGCAGGGGTGCTGGTCATCGTTCAGGCCGTGCTGGGTGGGCAGGTGGTGATCCAGGGACTGGCTCGCGAACTCGTGACGGCCCACCTGGCCATGGCGCTGACGGTGCTCGCGCTCACGATCCTGATCGCGGACCGCGCGGCGAATGGGCGGATGCCGGGGCGTGAGAGCGCACTGCCCACCTGGCTCATCGGCCTCACCGGCCTAGCCGTCTTCGCGCAGATGCTGCTGGGCTCCTGGGTGACCGGCCACGAGGCGGGGCTGGCCTACGGCGACTTCCCGCTGATGGATGGCCGCGTGCTCCCGGTGATCGGCAGCGTGACGCAGGCCATCAACGTGGCGCATCGGGCCATGGCGGTGGTGGTGCTGGCCCTGGTGCTATGGATGGCGTGGTCCGTCCGGCGGGCGTCGCAGCGCGAGCTGCCTCGGCGGCTGGCCGCGGTGGCCGCAGCGCTGGTGCTCGTCCAGCTGGCCCTGGGGGCGGCGAACATCTGGTCGCGGCTGTCGGCGTTCTTCGTGGTGCCGCACCTGGCGGTGGGGGCGGCGCTGTTCGCGGCGTGCGCCTGGCTGCTGCTGGCGGCCCTGCGTGAGCCGATGGTTGCCGAAGCCGATGCGTCCCACCCCGGCTCCGGCCGCATGGATCGGGGAACGTTCGGCGAGGCGCTGCGAACCTACGTGGCGCTGACGAAGCCGCGGATCATCGAGCTGCTGCTGGTCACGACCGTGCCGACCATGGTGCTGGCGCAGCAGACCGTCCGCGGCGGGCTCCCCAGCCCGTGGCTGGTGGCCGCGGTGATCATCGGCGGGACGATGGCCGCCGGCGGCGCGAACGCCATCAACCAGTACATCGACCGCGACATCGATGACGTGATGCGCCGCACCCGTCACCGCCCGCTGCCGCGGCATGCGGTCGCGCCGGCCAACGCCCTGGCGTTCGGCATCGCACTCAGCGTGGCCTCCTTCGCCTGGCTGGTGCTGACGGTGAACCTGCTGTCCGCCCTGCTGGCTGCCAGCGCGATCGCCTTCTACGTGTTCGTCTACACGCTCTGGCTGAAGCGGACCACGCCGCAGAACATCGTCATCGGCGGAGCGGCCGGCTGCGTGCCGGTGCTGGTGGCGTGGGCGGCGGTGACCGGCTCGGTTGGCATTCCGGCGGTCGTGCTGTTCGGCATCGTCTTCTACTGGACGCCGCCGCATTTCTGGGCGCTGGCGCTGCGCTACAAGGGCGACTACGCGGCGGCCAACGTGCCCATGATGCCGGTCGTCCGCGGCGAGGCCGAGACGGCTCGCCAGATCGTGCTGTACACGCTGCTGCTCGTCGCCGTCAGCCTGCTGCTCTTCCCCGCGGCCGGCATGGGCCTCATCTACCTCGCCACCGCGTTGCTGCTGGGCGCCGCGTTCGTGTGGTACGCGCTCCGCGTCCTGCGCGATGCTGCGGACGGGCGGGCCGCGATCAGCCTCTTCCGCTTCTCCATCAGCTACCTGACGCTGCTGTTCGCCGCGGTCGCCGTGGACAGCCTGATCCGCCTCAGCGTCTAGCCTTCGCCGTCGTCAACCCGCGGGCTTCGTGCCCGGCCGGGCACGTC
>DASSEC010000130.1:0-12837 GCA_035696685.1 Candidatus Limnocylindria bacterium
CGACGGGGAGCTGCAGATCCCGCTCACCGTGCGCAACGCCGCGCTGCGGGCGCACGCCGGCGAGGTGTCGCTGCCCGGCGGCGGCGCCGAGGAGCACGACGCCAGCCGCGAAGCGACTGCCCTGCGCGAGACGCACGAGGAGATCGGCGTGGACCCGGCCACCGTGACCGTGCTCGGCGCGCTGGACGACGTCTGGATCCCGGTCAGCAACTTCGAGCTGCGGGCGTTCGTGGGCGCCACGGACGTCAGGCCGGACCTGGAGCCGCAGACCGACGAGGTCGCCCTGATCGTGGAGCTCCCGGTGCGCGACTTGCTGCACCCCGGCGCCATCGGCGACGAGATCGTGCACGGGCCGGGCTGGACGCTGCGGGTGGGCGGCTATCGGGCGGGGGGCCAGCTGGTGTGGGGAGCCACGGCAAGGGCGTTGGCCATGTTCGCGACGGTGCTGGAGTACCTGGCGGGGGACGCCTGACCTCAGCGCCGGGTGGCCACCCGCGTCCCGGCAGCGGCCATCAGCTCCACCAGCCGGGCATGGTGCGCCGGCGGGGCACAGACGATGTTCAGCCGCGCACCGCGCAGCTTCGGCTGCCACCAGGGGCCGCCAGCCAGGTTCGTGATGGTGGCGCCGGCGCGTTCCGCGATCAGCCCGGCGGCAGCCACATCCCACGGCGACAGGCCGCCGTTCTGGACGAACGCGTCGAACCGGCCGTTCGCCACGTAAGCGAGTGACAGCGCGGCGCTGCCCATTCGGCGATGGATGCGGATCTCGCGGCTGACCCGTCGTTCGCGCGTCAGCCCGCCACGCCCGATGATCGCCAGGTTGACGACGAAGTCGATCAGCCGCTCCTTCTTCGAGACCGTGACCCGCTGTCCGTTCAGGGTGGCGGCTGCCCCGGCGGTCGCCGCGTAGCAGTCATCGCGCAGCGGGTCCAGCACCACCCCGACCAGAGGTCCATCGGGCCCGACCAGGGCGAGCGAGACACAGAAGAACGGGATGCCGTTGGCGTAGTTGACCGTGCCGTCGAGCGGGTCCAGCACCCAGCTGCGGCCGCTGTCCACCTTCACGTCGCGGTGCCGCCGGTGATGGCCCGATTCCTCGGCCAGGATCGCGTCGCCGGGGAACGCGTCACGAATCGCGTCCATAACCAGGCGCTCCGAGGCGAAGTCAACCTCGGTGACCACGTCGCGCGGGCTCTTATGACGAACTCGCAGCACCTGCTCGTAGCGGTCCGCCAGCAACGTGCCGGCGCGGCGGGCCACCTCCTGGGCGAACGCCAGCTCCGTGCGAAGGTCGGTGGTCGTCATGGTTGGCCGATGCTAGCCGACGCGTCGCCGTCCGCCGGTCGCGCTAGGCTATCCGCCGTGCCGCAGATCCATCTCCATGCCGAGCCGGGCGACTACGCCCCGCTGGTCCTGCTGCCCGGCGACCCGAGCCGGGCCCAGCGGATCGCGGAGCGCTTCGATGCCGGCTCGTCCCGCGCGGTGAACTCGAACCGAGGGATGCTCGGCTTCACCGGCACGTATCACGGCGTCCCGGTCAGCGTGCAGACCAGCGGCATGGGAACCCCGAGCCTCTCCATCGTGGTCGAGGAGCTGCTCCGGCTGGGGGTGAAGCGCATGATCCGGGTAGGGACCTGCGGCGGCATCGGCGAAGGGATGCGCACCGGCGACCTGGTCATCGCCACCGCTGCCTGCCCCGTGGACGGGGCGACCGCCACCTACCTCCACGGCGACCCATATGCGCCGGCGGCGAGCTTCGGGGTCACGCGCGCCCTGGTGGACGCGGCTGACGCGGCCGGCGTGCCGGCCCGCATCGGCCTCGTCGCGTCGGTCGACGTCTTCTACAACACCGACCCGCAGTACGCCGTGCGCTGGCGCGACCGCGGCGTGCTGGCGTTCGAGATGGAGGCGGCGGCGCTCTTCTACCTGGCGGCACGCGCCGGCGTCGAGGCCGGTTGCGCGCTAACGGTCAGCGACGTGCTCGGCGAGGAGGCCACCGGCCACGGCGAGTTCATGTCGCCCGAGGACCTCGGCCGGGCCGTGGACCGGATGGTCGACGTCGCGCTGGAGGCCGGCACGGGACTGGCGGTAGACTCGCCGACATGACCGAAACCATCAGCCGCGGAGCGACGAACCAGGCCGGCGCCATCGTCAACCCGAACGCGGCAGCCGAGGCACAGGATTTCCTGCCGCTGAAGGGCATCGACCACGTCGAGTTCTGGGTCGGCAACGCCAAGCAGGCGGCGCACTACTACCGCGCCCTGTGGGGCTTCACCCCGGTCGCGTACGCCGGTCTGGAGACCGGGGTCCGGGACCGGGCCAGCTACGTCATGGTCCAGAACGACATCCGGTTCGTGTTCACCGGGCCGCTGTCTCCCGACGGCGAGATCGCCGAGCACGTCCACCGGCACGGTGACGGGGTCCATGACATCGCCTTTGCCGTTGACGACGTGGAGTCCGCGTGGCGGGAAACCACCTCGCGCGGGGCCCGTTCCGCCCTGGAGCCGACGACCATCGAGGGGCAGAAAGGCGTGTTGCGACGCAGCGCCATCCACACCTACGGCGAGGTGATCCACTCGTTCGTGGATCGCAGCAACTACGCCGGCACCTTCGCGCCCGGCTATCACAAGGTCAGGAAGCCACCCGCAGCGCCGAGCGGGCAGGTGCTCCTCGAGGTGGACCATTGCGTCGGCAATGTCGAGCTGGGCGACATGAACAAGTTCGTCGACTTCTACCGCGACGTGCTGGGGTTCAGCCAGCTGATCCACTACGACGACAAGGTCATCCACACCGAGTATTCGGCGCTGATGTCCAAGGTCATGACCAACGGCAACGGCCGCGTCAAGTTCCCCATCAACGAGCCGGCGGATGGCAAGAAGAAGAGCCAGATCCAGGAGTTCCTGGATTACTACCTGGACGCCGGCACGCAGCACATCGCGCTGCGAACGGAGGACATCGTCGGCACGGTGCGCGTCCTGCGTGAGCGGGGTGTCGAGTTCCTGGGGCTGCCGCACGCCTACTACGAGTCGCTGCCCGACCGGGTCGGTGACGTGGGGGTGCCGATGGATGTCCTGGAGGAGCTGGGGATCGAGGCCGATCGCGACGAGGAGGGCTACCTCCTCCAGATCTTCACCAAGCCGGTGCAGGATCGACCCACGTTCTTCTTCGAGATCATCGAGCGCCACGGCTCGCGCGGCTTCGGCGTCGGCAACTTCAAGGCGCTGTTCGAGGCCATCGAGCGCGAGCAGGAGCGGCGCGGCAACCTCTAGGGCCGCGGCGCGGGATTCGGTAGGCGACACCCTCGAGGCTCAGTCGCCGGTGACTCCATCCGCCAGCTCGCGCAGGATGTCGAGGTGGCCGTTGTGGTGGGCGGTCTCCTCGATCAGGTGCATGACGATGTAGCGCAGTGAGATCGGCTCACCGGTGTCGTCATGCCTGGCTGCCCCTTTCGCGTCCCAGCCATGGGAGGCAAGCACCTCATCGGTGTGAACTGCCTGCGACGCGTACTCGTCCAGAAGCTCGGAGAGCAGCCGTGCGTGCCCGGCTCGCATCTGCAGCTCCGAGTCGCGTTCGCTCCCCGGCCACCGGTTGGGCTGGCCAAGGAACATGACGTCGATCCAGAAGGCCTCGCCCCAGCGCAGGTGGCTGACGATGCCGGCAACGCTCATGGCCGGCGACATGGGCAGTGGCGTCCTCTGCGCGTCCGCCTGGGTCAGGCCAGCGCACTTGGCCCGGGCGCTCAGGCGAGCCCGCTCCAGGAACCGGGTCATGGTGGCGCGTTCGTCGGTCGTGGCGGGGGAGTCGGTCGGAGGGTTAGCGCCCATGCAGCATCACTGCGGGCCGACGAGCGCGAACAGCTCACGCTCACCGTCGATTCCCTTCAGCGCGTGCCTGCCGCGCGACTCGAAGGCCAGGTGCGAGCCGGCCAAGAGCTCGCGCGAGACGGCCGAGACCACCACCTCGCCCGGCGCGGCCTCGTTCATGATCCGCGAGGCCAGGTGGACGGCCACCCCCCACACATCCTCCGGCACCAGCTCCACCTCGCCGGTGTGGACGCCCGCCCGGATCTGGAGGCCGATGGTCTGTACCCGCGCGGCGATCGCCGCCGCGCATTCGACGGCGCGGGCGGCCCCATCGAACAGCGCCACTACCCCATCGCCGGTCTGCTTGATGAGGCGGCCGCGGTATCGGTCCAGCTCGAACTTCGTCATCTCATTGTGCTGGCCCACCAGGTCCCGCCAGGCCGAGTCACCCACCGAGCGCAGCTGCTCGGTGGAGTTGACGATATCGGTGAAGAGCACGGTCGCCAGGACCCTGTCGGCGCCCGCCGCCATGGGCCGGGCGTAGGAGCGGGCGCCGCGGAAATCGATGGCGATCCACGGCTCGTCGCCGTCGACCCACGCGTCGTGCCCGGGCGGCATTTCGAACATCTCCCCCGCGTGCACCGTGCCGGTCGTGCCGTCCTCGTACTCGACGCTGAGGGTGCCGCTGAGGCAGTAGCCCAGGTGGTGGTACTGGCAGCGCTCCGTCCCGGCAATCGGGCGCACATCCTTCGTCCAGCGCCAGCCGGGCTCCATGGTCATGCGGCCGATGACGAAGTCGTCCATCTCGAAGATCTCGGTGCTGCCCAGCGGGAACGGGCGCACTTCGTCGGGCTGGTCGACTCGCTTGTGCTGGAAGCGGGCCACGAATCAGCGCCAGCCGAGTGCGGGCGCGACCTGGGTCAGCACGCTCTCGAGGACGTGGGCGTTGTAGTCGACCCCCAGCTGGTTCGGGATGGTGAGCAGCAGCGTGTCCGCCGCCGCGATCGCAGAGTCGGCGCGCAGCTGCTCCACCAGCGCGTCGGGCTCCGCGGCGTACGTCCTGCCGAAGACGGCGCGCGTTGTCTCGTCCAGGAAGCCGATCTGATCGCTCCCCTGCTGGCCGAACCCGAAGTAGGCCCGATCGCGGTCGTCGACGAGCGGGAAGATGCTGCGGCTGACCGACGTCCGCGGCTCGCGTGCGTGGCCGGCCGCCTTCCACGCCTCGCGGAACGCAGCAATCTGCTCCGCCTGCTGGATGTGCAGCGGCTGGCCGCTTTCGTCGAACTTGAGCGTCGAGGTCTGCATGTTCATGCCCAGCTTGGCAGCCCATTCGGCCGTCGCGTTCGTCGCTGATCCCCACCAGATGCGGTCACGCAGGCCGGGTGAATGCGGCTCCAGGCGCAGGAGGCCGGGCGGGTTGGGGAACATCGGTCTTGGATTCGGCTCGGCGAATCCCTCGCCCGAGAGGAGCTGCAGGAAGACCTCGGCGTTACGGCGGGCCATGGCGCCGTCGTCCTCGCCGTCGGCCGGCACGAAGCCGAAGTGCCGGTAGCCGTCGATCACCTGCTCCGGCGAGCCGCGGCTGATCCCCAGCTGCAGGCGCCCACCGGCGATCAGGTCGGCCGCGCCCGCGTCCTCGACCATGTAGAACGGGTTCTCGTAGCGCATGTCGATCACCGCGGTGCCGATCTCGATCCGGCTGGTCCTCGCACCGATGGCCGCCAGCAATGGGAACGGCGACGCCAGCTGTCGGGCGAAGTGGTGGACCCGGAAGTAGGCGCCGTCGGCGCCGAGCTGCTCCGCGGCCACCGCCAGCTCGATCGACTGCAGCAGCGCGTCCGATCCGGACTGCACCTCCGAGTGGGGCGAGGCGGTCCAGTGGCCGAACGAGAGGAACCCGATGCGTTTCACTCGCCCGATTCTAGGGAAGAGCTGTCGTGACCTCATCGGGCGGTAGACTCGGCAGCGTGAGAATCGCCCATGTCCGGGAGCGCCACGCGCCCGCGGGCACGCCCTGGCGGCTGGCCGCCGCCCGCGATGACTTCCCTGAGCCGATGGCGTGGCTCGACCTCGAGGGGGCGCGCCAGGGCCTGGCGGTGGAAGACCCGCGCCGCGCCCACAACTCGGTGCTCTTTCGCCAGCCGATCACCACGCTGGACGACCACCTCGCGCGCGGCCTGCGCGTGGAGGCGCTTGGCGCGATCGTGGACGGCTACATGGGCGCCAGCGCCGATGACGAGGCGATCCTGGCCGCGCCCGACCTGGCCTTTGGGCCGCCGATCCTGCGACCGCCCAGCCTGCGCGACTTCTACGCTTTCGAGGGCCACGTGCGGACGATGTGGGAGCGGCGCGGCGGCACCGTGCCGGAGGCGTGGTATCGGCTGCCGATCTTCTACTTCAGCAACGTGTCGGAGCTCCGCGGCCCCGGCGACGCCGTCTGGTGCCCCGCGGCCTCGCAGGAGCTCGATTACGAGCTGGAGGTTGCCGCCCTCATCGACACGCCCGTTCGCGACCTGCCCTCGGAGCGCGGGGAGCAGGCAATCGGCGGATTCATGGTCTTCAACGACTGGAGTGCCCGCGACCTGCAGCGCGACGAGACCACCGTGCGGCTGGGCCCGGCCAAGGGCAAGGACTTCGCCAGCTCCATCGGCCCGTGGCTGGTCACGCCTGACGAGCTGGCCGACGCGCGGCGCGGGCACGGCTACGATCTGGCCATGACCGCCACGGTGAACGGGCAGGAGCTGAGCCGCGGCAGCTGGGCCGACATCCAGTTCGGCTTCGACCAGATGGTCGAGCGTGCCAGCGCCGACGTCACGCTTCGGCCAGGCGAGCTGCTGGGCAGCGGCACGGTGGGGACCGGCTGCCTGCTCGAGATCAAGGACGCCGCCCTGGGCCGCTGGCTCCAGCCGGGCGACGACGTGACCCTGTCCGTCGAACGGCTGGGCAGCCTGAGCAGCCCGATCGTCGACCGGCCAGCGAGCCGATGACCACCGCCGAAACAACGCTGGACCTCGAGCGCCTCGAACGCGTGCGCCGGCGCCTGGCGGACCATGCGGCACGCCCATTGCCGTCTGGCCTGACCGATCCGGATCCCGGCGCCAGCGAGCGCTGGGAGGCCGGGCAGGTCTGGGCGCACCTGGCCGAGTTCCCGGCCTTCTGGCTGGACCAGATCCGCCACGTCCTGGCCCAGGGCCCTGCCGCGGAGCCCGTTCCCTTTGGCCGCACCAAGACCGATGCCGGCCGGATCGGCGCCATCGAGCGGGAGCGCCGCACCGATCCGGCGGAGCTGCTGCGCCGCGTGAGCGCCGATATCGACGAGGTCAGCGCCACGCTGAGCGCGCTCCCGGCCGACGCCTGGCGACGGCTCGGCCTGCACCCGACCCGCGGGGAGATGCCGGTCCGCGAGATCGCCGAGCGCTTCATCCTCGACCACCTGGAGGAGCATGCGGATCAGCTCGACGGGCTGGAGCTCGTCACGATCGACGAGATCCGCGAGGCCGCCGAGCGCATCCGGGGCGTGGCGCTCCGGACCCCGCTCCTGCGCTGGGACGATCGGACATGGCTCAAGCCGGAGAGCCTGCAACCGGTCGGGGCATTCAAGATGCGCGGCGCCTACAACGCCATCGCCTCGCTGACCGACGAGGAGCGGCGTCGGGGCGTGGTGACCTACTCCTCGGGCAATCATGGCCAGGCCGTGGCCCGCGCGGCACGGCTGCTGGGAGCGCCAGCGGTCATCGTCATGCCGCAGGAGGCGCCACAGGTCAAGGTCGACGGCGTGCGCGGCGACGGCGCGCAGATCATCTTCACCGGCACCGGCTCGGAGGAGCGCCACCAGATCGCACTGGACGTGGTGGCGAAGCGCGACATGATCATGATCGAGCCCTACGACGACGGCCGGATCATCGCCGGGCAGGGCACCGCCGGCCTGGAGATCGCCGAGGACCTGCCCGAGGTGACGAGCGTCCTCATCCCGGTCAGCGGCGGCGGGCTGTCGGCGGGCATCGCCACCGCGGTGAAGACATTGGCGCCGCAGGCGCGGGTCATCGGCGTGGAGCCGGAGCTCGCGGCAGACGCCCGCGACTCTCTGGCGGCCGGCGAGATCGTCCACTGGGACGCGTCGCTCACCACCCGCACCATGGCGGACGGCCTGCGCGTCGAGCATCTCGGCCGCCTGCCGTTCATGCACCTGCGCCGCCACATGGATGAGATCGTCACGGTCAGCGAGGAACAGATGCTGGACGCGATCCGGCGGCTGGCCGCCGGCGCGCGGCTGGTGGTCGAGCCGTCTGGGGCGGCCGGCATGGCCGCCCACTTGTCAGGCGCCGCACCGCAACCGGAGGGCGATGACCATCGGGTGATCGTCATCAGCGGCGGCAACCTTGACCCGCGCAGCTTCGCCGAGATTCTCGCCGGCTGACGCGGTCAGGCGTCGGTCTCAGCCGGCCTCCGCTCGCAAGCCGCGGAGGAAGGCCACCGCGTTGGCGCCGATGGCCTCGATGGCGTAGCCGCCCTCCTGCAGCGCCACCACCGGCATGCCGAGCGACGCAACCTGTGCGCCGATGACGCCGTAATCCTGCGTGCGCAGCGCCAGGTCGCCGATGGGATCGCGCTCGAACGTGTCAAAGCCGAGCGACAGGACCACCGGCGCGTCGGGGGCGAAGTCGCGGATCGCGGCCAGCGCGGTCTCGAGCGCGGCGCTGTATGGGTCGAGCCAGGCACGCGCAGGGAGGGGCAGGTTCAGCGTGGTGCCCGCGCCGTCGGCCGTCCCGCGCTCCGCCGCGTAGCCGGAGTAGTAGGGATACGCCCGATCCGGGTCGGCGTGCATGGAGACGTACAGGACGTCGCCCCGCTCCCAGAAGATCTGCTGCGTGCCGTTGCCATGGTGGTAGTCCACGTCCAGGATCGCGACGCGTGCGAAGCCACCCTCCCGGCGGAGCCACTCGGCCACGATGGCGGCGTTGTTGAAGTAGCAATAGCCGCCCAGCATCCGGCGCGCGGCGTGGTGGCCGGGCGGGCGGCACAACCCGTAGACCAGCGGCGCGCCCTCGACGACCCGGCGGGCGGCGCTGAGCGCCACATCCACCGCCGCCCGCGCCGCGGCGGCCGTGCCGGACACGATGGGCGTCGCGGTATCGAAGCAGTACGCGCCGAGCCGCCGGTGCGCGCCGCGCGGCTCGGCCGGGAGCACCATCGATTGGGCATAGGACGCGAGCCTGAAGGTGTCGGGGATCAGCGGCCGCGAGCCGTCGATATCACCAGCCGCCATCGCATCGGTCCAGGCGTTGGCCACGACTTCGAGCAGCTGCGGGTCGTGGACGGCCAGGATCGCTGCGTCGTCGAACGCGTCGGCCTCGACCAGGGCGAACGCCCCGTCAGCGACAAGCGCGCGCTCGATCTCGACGGCGCGCTCCGGCATCTCGAAACATGGCACCGGCACGCCGCCCATCAGCTCCACCAGGCCGGCGTGTCCGAGATGCGCGTCGCTGCGCACGACGGGAGTGGGATCGGTCGGTTGGCCCAAGGCCGCGGAGTGTAGCGATGCACGCTCGGAGCGCGTGCGCATGGCAGGTACACTGCGCCTGCCCATGAGCGCACTTGACGAGAACACCGCGATCAACGCATTGCGTGGCTGTCCACTCTTCGCGCCGTGCCCCCAGGGAGTGCTGGCGGACGTGGGCCGGCGCCTTCGCCACCGCCACTTCCGGCGCAACGAGGTGATCTTCCACCAGGGAGATCCCGGCGACGCGCTGCATGTGATCACCGAGGGGGCGGTGAAGATCCTGCTGCCTTCCCCGGAGGGCGAGGAAGCGATCATCGCCACGCTGAAGGAAGGGGACTTCTTCGGCGAGCTGGCGCTGCTCGACGGTCAGCCGCGTTCTGCCACCGCGACGGCGGTCGAGCCGACCGAGACCCTGTCCCTCCCCCGCGACGTGTTCCGCGAGCTGGTGGACAAGCACCCGGAGCTGCGCGACGCGCTGTTCGCGGCGTTGGCCACACTGCTGCGCCGCATCACCAAGCACGTGGAGGAGCTTCACTTCCTGGATCTCGCCGGGCGCCTGGCTGCTCGCATCGCCCAGCTGGCCAGGCAGGCGCAGCCGGGGGTCACGCGCCAGATCGATCTCGATTGGCCCTATACCCAGTCGGATCTGGCGGCGATGATCGGCGGCACGCGTCAGAGCGTGAACCGCCTGCTGGCCGATCTCATCGACGACGGCATCCTCCGCCTGGAGCATGAACGCCTGGTCATCACCGACCTGGACGTCCTCGACCGCCGAGCGGAGCGCTGACGAGGCGCGTTCGACCACAGGCCTCCGCTGGTAACGGATGCCCGCTGGAGCTACTGGACGGCGGCTCCGGCTCCCCAGCGGGCGAGCTCGGCCTCGAGGTCGAGCGGCAGGATGGCCGCCTGGTCGGCGTAGTCTCCCCACGCCTCGGCCGGCACCTGCCACATGATCTCGAACTCGTTGCCGTCCGGGTCGCGGCCGTACAGCGACTTGCTCACACCATGGTCCGATGCGCCAGTCATGGCGCGCGCCTCGCGCAGCACCGTCGCAGCTGCGGCCAGCTCCTCGATGGTGGCCACCTGCCAGGCCAGGTGGTATAGGCCCACCGAGCCGCGCGGCGGCTTGGCGGCGTCCGCCCCGACCTCGAACAGTCCCAGGTCGTGGTGGTTGCCGCCGATCGGCGAGCGCATGAACGCCGCACGCATACCCGGCGGCCGCTCCATCTCCTCGAATCCGAAGACGTCGTGGTAGAAGCCGGCGGCACGGTCCACGTCGCGAACGAAGAGGACTGCGTGGTTCAGCCGGACAATGGGGATCGGCATCATGGCCTCCTAGCGAACCAGCTTCCAGGCACTCGTCCATGGCCAGCCCTTGGCCATGTTGAGCGAGATATTGGTCCAGGCCATGCCTTCGAGGGCGCGGGCCATGCGCAGGCCGCCGATGTCGAGCGGCTCGAGGCCGGCATCGCGCACGATCGTCTCCACCGTCGCCTTGGCCTCGGCATCGTCGCCGGCGATGAAGCCGTCCAGCGTCCTGCCGTCAACGGCCCGCTCGTCACGCGCCTTGCTCAGCTGCGAGGCGAAGACCGTATTGAAGGCCTTCACCACGTGTGCCTCGGGCAGCCAACCCTGGATGGCTTCCGCGTTGCTCGTGCCCGTTTCCACGACAGCCTGCGAGTTGGTGACGTCGATGACGGGCTTGCCGGCCACCTCGTCGCGAATCTCACCGGCCACCTCTTCGGTTGCCGGAAACGGGATGGCCAGGACGACTGCGTCAGCGCCATCGGCCGCCTCGCGCGGGCTAGGCGCCGGCTCGCACTCGAGCCCAGCTGCTGCTTGCTGCGCCTTCTCCGCGTTCGACGCCGCCACGACGACGTCGTGACCCGCATCGGTCAGCGACGACGCGAGCGCGCTCCCGATGTTCCCCACTCCAATGACTGCGACACGCATGTGTTGATGAACCTGCCTTCCGGATCGGTGCTGCAAAAGTAGTTGCGTACGCAACTATATCAGTGATTGCGCAAGCGCGCAAGTACTTTGTTGACCGCACGCGTCGTGCCGGGCTGCCGCCTCGGACAGTTGGCCGCCTAGAATTGAGCGGATGTTCTACGTACAGCGCGGCCGGGTGCCGCACAAGCGCCACACGCAATTCCGGCGCGAGGACGGCGCGCTGTACGCGGAGGAGCTGTTCGGGGTCGAGGGATTCGCCGGCCGCTCGTCGCTGCTGTACCACCACACCCCGCCGACCCAGACGCACCAGATCGACGAACCAACCCCCGTGCGCATCGAGGCTGCGGACCCCGATGGAAGCGCGCCGCATCGGCATCACCTGGTCAACACCGGGGACGTCGCGCCATCCGGTGACGCGGTGTCCGGCCGCCTGCCCCTGTTCTTCAATGGCGACGTGACCTTCGGCGTGGTCCGTCCCGCGGAGCCGATGAGCGACTTCTATCGCAATGGCGTGGCGGACGAGATGTTCTACGTGCACGAGGGCTCCGGCACGCTCGAGACGATCTTCGGGCCGATCGCCTACGGACCCGGCGACTACCTGGTCATCCCCATTGGGACGACGTATCGGCTGGTCCCCGATGGACAGGCGCCGCAGCGGATGCTGTGGCTGGAGTGCCCCTCGGAGATCGAGCCGCCGAAGCGCTATCGCAACGACTACGGGCAGCTGCTCGAGCACGCTCCCTACTATCACCGCGACATCCGCCCACCGGACGAGATGGAGCCGGTGGTCACCACCGATCACGGCGACTACGTGATCCACGTTCGCTCTAGCGACCGGATCACGCCGTACCACTACCGCCACCATCCCTTCGACCTCGTCGGGTGGGATGGGTACCTCTGGCCGTTCGCCTTCAACATCGGCGATTTCGAGCCGATCACCGGGCGCGTCCACCAGCCGCCGCCGGTGCACCTCACCTTCCAGCCACGCAACTTCGTGGTGTGCAGCTTCGTGCCACGCAAGTTCGACTACCACCCGCTGGCCATCCCGGCGCCGTACAACCACTCCAACATCAACAGCGACGAGGTCATCTACTACGTCGCCGGCAACTTCATGAGCCGCCGCGGCGTGGATATCAGCAGCTTCACGGTCCACCCCGCGGGCATCCCGCACGGCCCGCACCCCGGCACGGTGGAGGCCAGCATCGGCAAGGAGGCGACCGAGGAGCTGGCGGTGATGATCGACACCTTCCATCCGCTGCACCTCACCCGGCAGGCGGTGGAGCTGGAGGACGACCGCTACCCCTATTCGTGGCTCCCCTCCGAGGACCACGAGGAGCACACCCGGCAGCTCTCCGAGCGCGGCCCGGAGGCATTCCCCGACTGAGTCAACGGGTCCGTCCGAGGAGCCGATGATGATCAATCCGCCGGCGCCGTCACGCCACGCTGTGAAGCAGGTCGCGCCGCTCGAGCTGTTCTACGACCTGGTCTTTGTCTTTGCCGTGACGCAGGTCTCGCACCTGCTCCGGAACGACCTGAGCTGGACCGGCGCTGGCCACGCACTGCTCGCGCTGCTGGTCGTGT
>DASSEC010000131.1:0-2866 GCA_035696685.1 Candidatus Limnocylindria bacterium
CCCAGGCGCGCGCCAGCGGCTCGAGGCACGATTCGTCGCCCACGCGCGCGATGGCCGTCAGGAAGTCCGCCGGCAGCGGACGCGTGGCCTGGTCGAACGCCTCGCGCAGGTCGTAGAGCGCCACCCGGCTGCCGCGGCGCGCCAGCGCCTGGTGCAGCACGCCGCGGAGGTTCCTCCATTCGGCCCGGGCGGCGGCCGTCTTTGCCCCCGATTCCATGGCGCGCGCGGCATCGACCATCTTTTGCAATGACGTCAGTGCGGCCGACCCGGCACGGCCTTGAACGGCCGCGGCGACGGCGCGCGGGTCGTCCGGAAGACGGCCGGCGCTGAGGTCGAGCCACAGCGCGTCCCCGGTGGCTGCCTGGGATGCGCCAGGTGCGCGCGTGTTCAGCCGCAGGTCGGGCTCGGAGGCGAGCGCCTGGTCCACGCGGGCGCGTACGCCCGGCGAAGCGTCCTGTATCGTGTCGAGTGCTGCACCGCGCAGGTGGCGTGGCGTGTTTCTATCGAGGGCGGTCTCGACGAGGGTGTCGAGCGCCGCCGCGGCCACCTCGCTGTGAGGGGAATCGAGCAGGCCGCGAAGCACGGTCGTGGCCGCGAGCGCCAGCTCGCCGCCCTCCGCGATTGCCTGCTTCGCCACCTCGATGGTGCGACGGTCGCCAATCGGCTCCAGCGTGCGAAGGATGGCCAGGCGCGCACCCGGGGTCGTCGCCGCGCCGTACGCCGTCAGCAGCTTCTCGACCGCGCGCGCGCCGATGACCGCGAGGCGCGCCACCGCCGCCTCGCGCATGACCTCGTCGGATCCGCCCAGCGCCTCGATTAACCCGCGGATCTCGGCCGCCGCCGACGCCTTGATGACCACGTTGGGGATGGTAAATGGTAAATGGCAAATGGCAAATGGGAATGGGAAATGGCCAAGCGTACAGAGGAAGGGCCCGGCGGGCGAATGCCCGCCGGGCCCTTGTGAGCTCCTAGCCTAGCTAGCGGCTACTCTTTGCCATTTACCATTTGCCATCTACCATTTGCCATTTCGTCCGCTACCGTTGCACGCGGACGATGAGGGCGGCGCGGCGGTTGAGGCGGCGGGTTTCCTCGCGGCTGTTGTCGTACTTGGGCCGCTCCTCGCCGTAGCTCACCGTGCGCAGCCGATCGGCCGTGATGCCGCGGCTGGTCAGGTAATCGCGCACCGCGTTGGCGCGCCGTTCGCCGAGCGCCAGGTTGTATTCGGCCGTGCCGATGTTGCAGGTATGCCCTTCGACCTCGATGTGCAGGTCCGGGTTCTGCTGCAGCGTCTGCACCGCTTCGTCGAGCGCGCGCGTGGCTTCCGGCCGCAGCGAGTAGCGGTCGAAGTCGAAGTGCACGTCCTCGAACACGAACTCCTTGACCGCCGGCTTGATCACCTGGATCGTCACCGTGTCGGTGGCCGTGTGGCCGTGGCCGTCATCGACCGTGATCGTCACCGGCACCGGCCCTTCCTGCATCGGCGCGGTCCACGGCGTCTGCCGGTCGGTCGGGTTCGACAGCGTCCCGGCCGGCGCGCTCCACTTGTAGGTCAGCGCATCGCCATCCGGGTCGCTCGCGTCGGCCGTCACCGTCGAGGTCTTGCCCACTTCCACCGTGCACGGCTCGCAGCGCGCCTTGACGGTCGGCGGCCGGTTCTCCGGCGCGGCCGGCGGCGGCGGGGGCGGCGGCGGCGGCACGAAGATCCGCACGCCCGGGTGATACCCGATCCGGAACTGGAAGCCGAGCGAGTCCCCCGTCTCGTCCTCGAAGCTGCCAAACTCGCTGCGCCCGTCCATCTTCACGCGCCAGTTGAGCCCCGCCCCGACAAACACGTTGTTGCCCAGCCACGTCAGCCCCACCGAGGCGTTGACCGGCGAATCGATGTTCGACGTCAGTGGCGGCACCGAGCCGTCCACCCCCCGCAGTCCCGCCGGGGTGTTCAGCGTCAGGCTGTCGTCCAGATACGCTTCCCCGTGCAGCTCGGCCGTCAGCCGCAGGTGCTGCCGCGTGGGAAAGCCCGCCCCGATCCCCCACCGGAACCCGCTGCTCAGATCCACCAGGTCGGGGCTCCCCCGCTTGATGAAGCCGCCGTAGCCCGACACCTCCACCCGCTCGTTGACTTCCTTGCTGACGATCGCGTCGAGGGCGAAGTCCGGCTTGCCCGTTCCGGCCCCCTGGTCCTCGTTGGCCGTCGGCACCTTGATCAGCCCCCGCAGGGCAAAGGCCGCCGGCTGCTGCCGCCACTGCGACGTCAGGTTGATCTTGGCCCCCAGCCACAGATCCCCGACGTTGTTGCCCGTCCACCCGTCGTTGACAAACGGATATTCGTTGACCAGGCCGCCCGCCTTGGGCTGCGTGGGCACAAAGAAGGGCCGGATGTCCCGGTCGATCCGGTTCACCACCGTGAAGGCCCCGAACAGCTCGGCCCGGTCCCCCAGGCCCACCCCGATGGTCACCGGCCAGTTCGACACGTCGGTGAAGCCCTGGTTGTAGTCGAAGTTCACCCGATAGGCGCTGAAGGACCACTTCTTGGCCGGCAGCACTTCACCGGTCGGGACAAACCACAGGCCGGTGTCCCCCATGAACGTCGTGGTCGCCGGACGCGTTTCCACCGGCCCGGTCGACATGGAGGGCTCCGGTGTGGCGGGCTGCGCCTGCCCCGTGGCTGTCTGGGCGAGCGCGGGGGCGGCGACGCCCAGCATCACCATGAAACCCAACGTTCTCGCGAAAATCGTCATCGGATTCGACCTTTCGTCGGATAAGTACCTCATCAATATAGAACCTCGATGCACCGCCCGTCAACTGCACGGCGGCACGCGTGTGGGTCGTAAGTTCCCTGAAAACAGCAGCTTCCAGCTCACTCGAT
>DASSEC010000132.1:0-2945 GCA_035696685.1 Candidatus Limnocylindria bacterium
CCGCAGCTCGAGGCGGTGCTTGCCCAGCTCGCGGACCTGCAGGCCCTTGAGGTCAGCGACGATGTTCGCGGTGATCGCCTTGGGCGGCACCTCCAGGCGCATCTGCGGCGGGCGGGCGAGCATCGGCTGGCCGGACGGGCCGACCACCTGGAAGGTGAGCTGGTGCTGCCCCGGATCCGCCTCCAGCACGGCGACGATGAAGAATCGGCCGTAGACGGTCGGCAGGCGGGTCACGTTGATCTGGCTGAACAGGCCGATGGCGCTGACCTTGCCATCCTGGGCCGTGATGGCGTGGTCGCACAGCAGCAGGCTGTGCAGCGCCAGGCGGGAGTCGGCCATGGGGGTCGAGTATAGGTCTGCGGAGCCGATGTCCCCTTCGCCGATCAGTCGCCGAATGCCAGCCGTACGCCCTCGCGTGCGGTATCCACCAGCTCCGCCTGCTCCGCGTCCTTCCGCGTGAACCATTGGGCGCGGTCCGTGGAACCGCCGATCTCGTGACGCAGCTCGCCGCCAACGATGCGCACGTGGTAGAGAACCAGCAGGCCGTGGTACGCCTCGTCCACGCCGTCGCGGGGGTGGGTCCAGCGGCCCGACCAGGACAGCACGTCAGCCAGGCGAATGATCTCGCCGGAGAGCCCCGTCTCCTCGGCAAGCTCACGGATGGCACCGTCGCGCGGCGACTCGCCGAAGTTTAGGCCGCCGCCGGGCAGCGTCCACTCACCTACGCCGGACCAGTAGCCGGGCGCGATGCGGCACAGCAGGATGCGGCCGTTGTCCACGCAGAGGGCGTACGCCGCCACGCGCGTGACCTGCCGCTCGGGCTCGGCCGCCATCGGCTCAGTCGCCATACAGGTCAGGGTCGAGCAGCCAGGCGAGCTCTCCGGCCCCGGGCTCTGGCACCCCATAGAACTCGACGCAGGCCAGGCCGCCCTTCCGCATGCGGACCGAGGATGCGCCGGTGAGGATGGCCAGGACCTGGGAGAAGTCCGGCTCGTGCCCCACGAAGCAGACGCGCGCGGCGGCCGGATGGTCGGCCAGGGCCCGTGCCATGTCGCCCCAGCCGGCGCCGGGGCGCAGCCGCTCGTCGACGATCGGTGGATCTCCGCACCTGATGCCCGCGCACAGCAGCTCGGCGGTCTGGCGCGCGCGGACCAGCGGCGAGGTGATCACCACCTCTGGACGCAGCTTGACCCGCTTCCAGGTGGCTGCCGCACCTTGCAGGGCGGCCTCGCCCTTGGCCGACAGCGGTCGTGCCTCGTCGTTCGCCGGCCAGGCGTGGCCGGCGTCTCCGTGCCGCAGGAAATAGAGGATCACGCTCAGCCCAGGCGCGTGCGCGACGGGTCGCCGGCGTGCCCACCGGTGACGCCCCGCGTGTGCCCGGTGGGCTCCACTGCCAGCGCGGCGGGTGCCATGGCATCGGCCTTTGGCAGCGCGACCGTCAACACGCCGTTGCCATAGGCCAGGTTCGCGCGCGCGCCATCAACCGCGACCGGCAGCTGAACGCTGCGCTCGAAGGGGCCATAGCTCCACTCGCGGATGAGGTAGCTGATGCGCTCCTGCCCCTCGCCATGCATGCGGGCGCGCACGATCAGCAGCCCGTCGTCCATGACGTCGACGCTGATGTCCTCGGCGGCCACGCCGGGCATCGGTGCCACCAGCACCAGCTCGCGATCGTTCTCGAAGAGGTTGATGGGGACGGCGGTGGGATCGGTCATGAGCGGCTCCTCCTGCAGGACCGATGCTACGCCTGCGTCGCTGTCCGGCCCGCCGCTCTGTCCAGCCCGATGACTCGCTCGACGGCGATGACGGCGACCAGGACCCCAACCAGCAGCGCGGACAGCAGGACGGCCGGCACCGCCGATCCAACGAGCCCGACGACAACGCAGGCGATGGCGCCGACAAGCCGAATCCAGCTGACCGACCCCGTTATGCGAAATCGGAAGAACACGTGGCCCATCAGGTAGAGCGCCGGGCCCGCGATCGTTGCCACGGCCTGCGGCACAGCCAGGGTGGCGGTCGGGCGCGCGATGACCAGGCCATCGCCGACGGCCGAGAGGATCACGCCGGCAACCACGATGACGTGCAGATACATGTAGGCATCGCGGATGACGTGTACCCCGTCAGTCGCCTCCAGCCGCCGCTTGGCCGCCTCCGGGAATTCGTCGAAGTAGAGCCAGTACAGGCACGCGGTGCTCAGGAACGCAATCGCGAACGCCACGAACCGACCGGGGTCGAAGCCTCGCTGTGACGCGGTTGCTCCGGTCAGCACGATCGTCTCCCCGAGGGCGATGATCACGAACGTCTCGAAGCGCTCGGCGAGATGTGACAGGTCCACTCTCCAGAGGCCGAACGACAGTCGGGGGCGTCCCGGCAGCCAGTACATGAGCAGTGGACCAGCCAGGTCCAGCGCGAGCGCTGCGATCCACAGCAGGATGCGAGCCGCGCCGCCCGCCAAACCCCCGGCCAGCCAGAGCGCGCCGGACACGACGAACCAGGTCACCAGCCGCGTCCCCCGCCCGGGGCCCGTCGCGGCGGCATGCGCCCCGCCCACGGTCAGGAACAGCAGGCGGCCAATCTTGATCGCGATGTACGAGCTCGCGAACAGCAGTCCGTACTGGCCGAACGCTTCGGGAACCGCAGCGGCCATCACCAGGCTGGCGAGCATCATCGCCATGAACAGCAGTCGCACCGTCATCGGCCCGAGGTCGACCTCGCTGGTGACCCAGACGGTGTAGTTCCACGCCCACCAGACCACGAGGATCGCGAGCAGCGCGTGGAGCGCGCCCGCCAGGCTCAGGTCGTTGAGCAGGAGGTGCGAGACCTGCGTGACGGCGAAGACGAAGACGAGGTCGAAGAAGAGCTCGAGCGGGGTTACCTGCTTCGCCTCGTGGCGGGCTGCCGGCGCCGCGGGATTGGTCATCATCGGACCCTCACACGGTTCCGCG
>DASSEC010000133.1:0-16243 GCA_035696685.1 Candidatus Limnocylindria bacterium
TTGGCGACTCGTTCACCACAGCCGAGCTGACGGCCGTGGCCGAGCTTGACGCGGCCGCTGTCCGAGCCGGGATCGACGCCCTGATGCGGCAGGAGGCGCTGACCCGCCACGATCCGGCGCACCCCGGTAGCGTGGAGCAGCTGCGCTTCCACGAGCAGCTGGTGCAGGAGATCGCCTACCGCACGCTGGCACGACGCGACCGGCGGCGGTATCACCTGGCCGCAGCCGCATACCTCGAGCAACATGCTGGTGATGCCGGCGTCGAGGAGCTCGCCAGGCACCTGGTAAGCGCCTATCGCGCCGATCCCGCTCAAGCCGACCGTGACATCGCTCGGCGCGCGAACGCAGCACTGGAGGTCGCCGCCCGGCGGGCGACAGCCCTGCACGCGCCCGAGCGCGCGCTCGGCCACCTCACGGCGGCGCTCTCGCTTCCTCCGGACGGGGTGGACCAGCCGTCATTGGTCGAGGGTGCAGCCACCGCGGCGCAGGCAGCTGGTCAGTTCAAGACGGCGGAACGTCACTGGCGGGAGCTGGTGGCACTGCGCACGCAAGCCCAGGACCGCGCCGGTGCCGCGCGTGCGACAGCGCGACTGGCAGGCCTCATGTTCATGGAGCACAGCAACGACGCCGCACTGCAAGAGGTGGATGCCGCGCTTCGCGCGCTCGGCAAGGTAAGCCGGGACGACCCGGCGGGCGTGGAGCTCGCCTCGCAGCTCGCGCGCGCGCACTTCATCCGTGGCGATCCCGTCGAGGCCAGAACGTGGGCGGAGCGGGCGCTGAAGACGGCTGAGCGCCTGAACCTTGCCGCGGTGGCGACCGACGCTCTGATCACACGCGGCACCGCGCTGCTGGCACTGGGTCAGACGAAGGCCGGGATGAAAGACCTGAATCGGGCGATTGATCGTTGCACCGATGGCGAGCTCCTGGCCCTGGAGCTGCGGGCACGCAACAACCTCGCTTGGCTGCTGGTCGGCGACGACCCGCGCGCCACTCTCCGCGCCGCTCGCGAAGGTTTCGTCATCGGGCACCAGAAAGGCATGCGCGACATGGCACTGCAGCTCGCCTCGGTCGCGATGGCAGTGGCCGCAGATACCGGCGACTGGCAGTGGGCACTGGACACGATGGAGGAGCTCGACGACGAATCGATGGTCCCCGCCCACCTCATCGATCTGGCTGCCAGCACGACGATCATCCGGGCCCTCCGCGGCGACCGTCATCCAGATGCCGCCCTGGCAAACCTTGAGCCCTTCGCGCCAGATACCGATCCGCAGGTCGCCGCGCTGGCCACCCTGGCCCGTGCGTGGATCGCGCTCCTGGGCTGCCACTTCGGCGTCGCGCTCCGGCTGGCCAATGATGCCGCGGCCGCGTCAATTGGCTTCAACCGAAACGCCGCGCTGGTGCTGGGCGTGCGTGCCGCACTGTGGGCTGATCGACCGGATGCGGCCGACGAACTGCTGGAGACGCTGAAATCCGGTCAGCCCAAGGGCCGAGCGATCCAGGCTGCGATTCGATCGCTCGAGGGCGGACTGGCAGCCCGTCGCGGCCGACCCAAGCTCGCCGCCGCTCGGTACCGGAGCGCGTTCAGGGCCTGGCAGCAGCTGGACCTGCCGTTGCCCCATGCGCTGGGGCTGATCGAGCGCGATGGTTTCCTGCCTGCCGAGGCGGATCCCGGTGAGACGTCCGCGGCACTGCAGCGGTTGGGCGCTGCGGGGCTGCAAGCGCTCACCCGTCGAGCTGCACGGGGAACCAGCAGCCGCGCGGTGGAGTAGATAACTGCCCGCCCCCGGAAGATTGAATGGTCATTGCCAAGAGAGTTCTCCTGCTGCTCGCCCTCGCGTGCATCATGTTCACCGCTTGTTCAGTGCCGTCGATCTCAAAGTCGACCTGGCTGGCCACGAGTTCCGCGAGCGCGTCTGCATCGGCTCCTCCGCCAGTTGATTCCGGCGTCATTGCCTTCCATTCCGACCCCGGCGGCCGCGACGATTTCTACGTCGTCAGACCGGATGGCACCGGACTGCGTCAGATCACCGATGGCCAGGAGACCGTGGCGTTCCCGTACTGGTCACCGGACGGCTCGCAGATCGCATACGTCTGCTGCACGGGAGGCGACACGGCGGTCTGGGTCATGGACGCCAACGGCGAGCACCCGATCCGCGTGAGCGACCCGCCCTCGGGTGAGCCAGCCTGGGCTCCGGATGGCACGCGGATCGCCTACGCCAACTACGAGGACGGCACAATCTGGACCGTCGCTGCGGACGGATCAGACGCGAGGTCGACCGGACAGCAGGGCGGTGGACCCGCCTGGTCCCCGGACGGCGCCCGGCTGGTCTTCTTCAGCCGCCGCGACTTTCCCGAGCGAGATCAGCGCAACGAGATCTACGTGGCCAACGCCGACGGCTCCGGCGCGGTCCGGCTGACGGAGAACCTGGTCGAGGACGTGCTGCCCAGCTGGTCGCCCGATGGGACGCGGCTGGCGTGGGTTCAGACGGTTGACGGGGTGCCCCACCTCTTCGTCATGTCAGCTGACGGCAGCGGAGTCCGTCAGCTCACCCACGGACCAGACACCGACGACGCACCGACCTGGTCTCCCGACGGTTCACGAATCCTGTTCGTGCGCTACCTCGACGGGGCCGATCCCCATATCCTCGGCCAGGGCAATGCCGAGATCTTCACGGTATCGCCGGACGGTGGTGAGCCGGTCAACCTCACGCGCGACGCGCGGTGGGACGGTTATCCGGCCTGGTCGCCGGACGGGTCGCAGATTGCCTTCAGCCTCAACGACGGTCAGCAGTTCAACCTGCAGGTGATGGATGCCGATGGGTCGCATGTCGACCAACTCCCCGGGCCGGCCGACCCTGGTCTCGCCAATGACTGTTGCCCGGCCTGGAGGCCGTGACGCCGGCCCACTCCTTCTTCGACGACAGCGGCACCGCACCCCACGTCGCCAACTTCGACGGCCCGGACATGACCGCGATCACCTACGCCGGCAATGTCGAGGTGGGCGCAGACTGGACCCCGGGCGACTGACCGACGGTCCGGGCCGAATCAGGCGGCCCAATGAACGTGGCGCCCATGCCCGTCGTCATTAGTCGCGTGAGGCGATTCGTGAACCCGTCGTGGACATGACTGATGCGGCCCTCGTTGCAGCTGATCCAGCTCGCGACGGCGACCTTGTCTCTCGCGCGCGGGGCGGAGATGCCGACGCGTTCGGGCTCCTGGTCAACGCCCGCCTGAGCCGCATGCTCCGCCTGGCCAAAGGCATCCTCGGCAACGCCGACGATGCGACCGAGGTGGTCCAGGAGACATTCCTGTCTGCGTGGGTTCACCTGCCGAGCCTGCGGGACCATGACAAGTTCGATCCCTGGCTCAACAGGGCTCTGGCAAACCGATGCCGCGACCTGATCCGCCGGCGAAATCGGTCCCGCGAGATCGTCCTCGACGTCACCGAGCTCGAGAGGACCGGGCCCTCGACCCCCGCTGTCGGCTACTCGGCCATCCGCGAGGCGTTCGGCCACCTCTCCGTCGAGCACCGCCAGATCCTCCTCCTGCACCACGTCCACGACCTGTCGGTCGCCGAGATCGCGCATCAGCTTGGAATTCCCGAAGGAACGGCGAAGTCGCGGCTATGGACGGCGCGTCGCGCCCTGGAGCGAATCCTGGAGAACGAGTCATGAACCGCGCATTTCAGCTGGACGATGCAACGCTGAGGCAGGCGCTCCTGCGGGCGTCGGAGATTGAGCTCGGATTCGAGCAGGCCGCGCATGACCATGTGATGCGGGCCGTCCGCGCCACACCGCAGCGGCGGTCATGGCTCTCGGGCGGCATCTCGATGCGGCCGCGGGCGCTGGCACTCCTGGCCGCGCTCACGGTGCTGGTGGCGATCGGGGGTGCGCTGGTCATCGGCTCTTTGCTGCGGCCACCGGCGCCGAAGCCCCTGCCGATGCAGCTCTACCACCACAACGGGATCATTCTCACCCTGAACGGCCAGCTGTTCGACGTGACCGACCCCGACGGCAGTCCACGGAGAGCTCCGTTGCAGGTGCCGCCGGTGCGGCCCGGCACGCCCTCGTGGTCGCCCGACGGGAACCAGCTGGTGGTGTCGGGTGTGGACGGTGTGCAGGTCGGAGAGATGGCCACGGGATCGGTGCACACGATCTGGTCCTGCAACGGCAGCTGCTGGGCCGCGGAGTGGGCTCCGGACGGGAAGACCATCGCGATTGCCGCTGGGGACAGAGTCATCCTCGTCTCGCCCACGGGCATCCTGGCTGGTGGATTCTCGCTCCCCCGTCACGCCATCCACGCGCTCTCGTGGGCTCCCGACAGCCAGCGCCTGGCGGTGGCAGTCGATTGGCCGGAACCGTCCCCACCGAGCAATGGTGATCCGGTATCCCACGGCACGTCCGGCCTCTACCTCGTGGATCGGACCGGCACAGTGATCAGCGAGTTGAATGCCGTAAGCGGCGACGGCGCCGGCATCGAGGACGTCGCCTGGTCCCCAGACGGGCAATCGATCGCCTACATCGCGGCCAAGTGGCGGCACAGGTGCTGTTACTTCGACTATTCGCTCGTCACCATTCGCCCGGACGGTGGCAACAAGCAGGTCCTCGCTCCGGCGGGCGCCTGCTACTGCATGGGAATCGCCCCGCCGGGCGTGGCGTGGGCCCCCGACGGGACCCTGATCGCCTTCGGCGACGCGGGAACAGGACTGGCCGTGATTCAGCCTGACGGCAGCGGCCGCCGATGGATAGGGCGGAACTACTACGCGCCCGCCTGGCGGCCAGTCCCATGAGGCGGCGAGGCTGTGTCGCGACCACGCTAGCCCTGCTCATCGTCGTGTCGGGGTGCGGGAGCCGGGCGACGACGAACAGCTCCCCAACCTCCCAACTGCCAGCTACAGGCAGCGTCTCGCCAAGCGAAGGGACTCTGCCGTCGGGTCGGATCGCGTTCGAGGTCGAGGTCGGCTTCGACGGGGAAATCAGCAAGAACATCTACAGCGTCCGCCCGGACGGGGGCGGGGCCCAGCAGCTCACGCATCTCGCGGCCGGGTACGCCTATCACCCCGCGTACAGCCCGGACGGCAGCCGGATCTTCTTCGCGCAGGAGGATCGTGGCAGGACGCGGTGGGGTGGGCCAACCAGCCACCTCCATGTCATGGACGCGGATGGAGCCCAGACCGGTCGGCTGACCTCCGGGCGCGAATACGACACGGCACCGGCAACCTCCGCGGACGGCACATGGGTGGCGTTCGTGCGCCAGATCGGCGAGGACCGCAGCGCCATCTTCCTGATGCATCCCGATGGCACTGCCATCGACCAGCTCACCCAGCCTCCGAAACCCGAATCCGACAACTTCCCGAGCTTCTCTCCGGACGGGACATCCGTCGCGTTCGATCGCGGCGGCGCCATCTATGTCGCGTCGCTCTCCGACCCAGAGAAGCCCCGGCGCATCACGCCATCCGGAGTCGACGCCCAGTACGCTCGCTGGTCGCCGGACGGGCGGCGTCTCCTGTTCGAGGCCGATGGGCTCCACGCCGTCAACGCCGATGGCTCAGGCCTCGCGGACATCGGGCCTGGTGGTGGCGGCGACTGGTCGCCTGACGGCAACTGGATCGCCTACCAGCGCTGGACGCCAGGCACCAACTACCTCGCGCTGGTGGTGGCGCGGGCCGACGGCTCGAATCCGTCCGAGGTCTGGACCACCCCCCCAGGCACGGACACGTTCATCGTGTACGTGGACTGGGGACCTGGCACCTGAGGCTGACGGCCAGAACGAACGCCAGCCCTCGTCGCGCTCCGCCAGGATCGTGACGTCCGGCATGCCGTCGAATGTGCGCCAGGCCCCGAGCGTGCATGCTTCACGACGCATGAGTACGAGCCAAGACCCTCGCCTGGAGCGGAACGAGGAGAAGAGCCGCTACGAGCTGTGGCTGGATGACAAGCTGGCCGGCACACTCAAGACGCGGCCAGCAGCCGATGCCCACGCCACCGTCCTCGTCGCTACCCGTGTCGATCCGGCGTTCGAGGGTCGCGGCTACGGCAGCCGGTTGGTGGCGAGGGCGCTGTCGGATGCTCGCGCATCGGGCACGAAGGTGATCGTCGAGTGCGAATTTGCCCAGGGCTACCTGCAACGGCACCCGGAGGAGCAGGACCTGGTGCTGACTGCCTAGGGCAGGATTCCCAGCTCATCCAGCGAGGCGTCCAGCTCCTCCGGATCGCGGTACACCCGGAACGCGCCGGCACTCGTGAGCTCGTCCTCACCGTAGCCGCCGGTCAGCAGCCCCACCGACAGCATCCCGGCTCGCCGGGCCGCCAGCAGGTCCCACACCGCGTCACCGACCACCGTGCAGTCCCGGACGGCCACGCCCATCCGCTCCTGGCAGGCCAGGAACAGGTCAGGCTCAGGCTTCGCTCGCATGACGTCGCCGCGTTCTACGACGACGACGTCGGCCCCCACGCCCAGCACGGCCAGCGAGCCGTCGATCTCCGGACTCCGGCCGGAGGTGGCAATCCCGTAGGGGATCCCGCCCTCGCGCAGGTGCGTGAGCAGCTGAACCGCGCCGGGCAGCGGCCGCCGCTCGGGAAGGAGACTGCGGAACAGCTCGCCATGGCGCGCCTGGATCTGCTCCACCTCAGCATCGTTGAGGGGCCGCCCCACCTCGCGCGCCACGGCCCGCGTGAACAGCCCGCCGCTCATCCCAATGCGCCGATGGATCCGCCAGCCCTCGAGCGGCAGCCCGGCCTCCGCCAGCGCCTGCTGCCAGGCGAAGACGTGGGCGTAGACGGTGTCGATCAGCGTCCCGTCGAGGTCGAAGATGAGCGCGCGCGTCATGCAGCTTTCATCGCGGCGGGCGCCAGGACCGATAGCGTGGCGGCCACTCGTCCGGCCGGCGCTCCCCCAGCAACGCGTGCTCGATGAGCAGCTCGTAGAGCGGGTAATCGTCCGGTACGGTGAAGAACCAATTGCTGGCCGCGGCGGCGCGAACGTCTGCATCGGTCACCAGTCGGGCCTGGCCGCGGACCAGGAACTCGTCGGGGGCGTCGGGATCCTGGTGCGCATGCAGCGCGTATCGCGGATTGGCGGCGAGGTCTCGAGCCTTGGCCGAGAAGTCCTGCACGAAGACGAGCAGCCGGCCGTCCACCACCCCCACGTTCAGCGGATGGATGCGCGGTGTGCCGTTACCGGCGACCGTGGCCAGAAACCCCTCGCCGTCGCCGCGCTGGTACAGCAGGGCGCGACCCTTCCCCGCCATCTCCGGCTCCGCCGCGGCGAAGGCGCTCCAGCTTTCCACCAGCCGATGCTACCGCCAGCCGATGTAGCCTGCGCCGATGCCAGCGCTCGATGACCTCCCAGCCGATGCCAGCTCCGCGTGGCTGGGACTGCGCGACTCCTTGTCCGACATCCTGGGTGATGACCTGCTTGCCATCTGGGCGTATGGGAGCGTGATCGGATCGGACCGGCCACGGCGTGTGGCGGACCTGGACACGCACGTCATCGTGCGGAGGCGGCCAGCCGACGTTGCCGCGCAGCGCATCGAGTCGGCATTGGAACGTGGCCCGCAAACGGAGTTTGACGCCTGGTTGATCACCCTGGACCACGCGCGCCGGAGCGAACCGCCGCCACACGCCTTCCTCGAGGGGAGGCGCGACACGGCCTGGGCAGTCCATCGGGCTCACTGGCTTGCCGGGCGGGTGATCACGGTGCACGGTCTCGAGCCCGCAGCCGTGGTCCAGCCACCAACCTGGGATGAGATCGTGGTTGACCTGGACCGGGAGCTGGAGCACATCGAGCGCCACATCCAGGAGGGCGACAACGATCCGTATGAGGCGGCCTACGCCGTGCTGAACGGCAGCCGCATCCTCCGTTCGCTGCAAGCCCACGACCCGGTGCTCTCCAAGCGCGCGGCCGGCAGCTGGGCGCTGAGGAACCTTCCTGGCCGATGGCGCCCAGCCCTGGACGCCGCGCTGCGCGCCTACGACGAGCGCGAAACCCCGGACGACGCGGCATTGCTCGCCGCCGAGATGGCTCCGTTCGTGGCCATGGTCAGGGCGGAGCTGCCGCGGACCAGCGGCGACCCGGGCGAAACGCCGCGCTGGTCCGGCTACTGACTGGGTTCACCGGATGGCGGCTCCTTGACGACCAGCTCCGACAGTGAGCCGATGACGTGGTACGCGGCAGACGTATCCACGGCGCTTGACTGCGGCACGGCGATCACGGTGAGGCCAGCCTGGCGCGCCGCCGAAATGCCAAGGGCCGAATCCTCGAGCGCCACGGCCTCGGAGGGCGTGACGGCCAGTTCCCGGCAGGCAGCGATGTAGATGTCCGGCGCCGGCTTGGGATTGGGCACCTCCTCGGCCGTCACGACGACATCGAAGTACCGGGCCAGCCCGGAGGCCGCGAGCGCCTGCACCACCAGCTCCCGCGGCGTGTTCGAGGCGACGGCCATCGGCAGCCTGCCTTGCAGCGAATCCAGGAGTGCAATGGCGCCCGGCAGCAGCTCGAGCCGGCCGGCGTACTCGGCCCGCGCCAGCTCCAGGAGCTCCCCGAGCAGCCTGTCCCGACCGTCGCCGTCCAGGCCCAGTCGCGCCGCATACCGATCGACCACCTCCCACACCGGCGACCCAAGGCTGGCCGCCGCATCGGCCTCGGTGTACGTGTCCCCGTGGCGGCGGAGAAGCTCGGTCTCGGCGCGTTGCCAACCAGGCTCGGTGTCGAGCAGCAGGCCGTCCAGGTCGAAGATCGCGGCACGAAATCGCCCCGGAAGGCTGAGGGTCGGCTCGGCACCTCCGGGGCGATCGGCTGGGGATCGGGAAGTCACTCGGGTGGCAGCTCGCGGTAGACGAGGTCCACGTCGATCCCCTGGCCGCGGCGCACCATCTTCGCGCCGTAGTAGAGGAGCAGGCCGATGACCACGATCATCCCCATGAAGGCAGGGATCTGCCACAGGTTGTCCGGGTTGCCGGCCAGCGCGAGCCCCGGATAGGTGATCGTCAGCCAGGTCAGGAACAGCATCACCAGGATCGCGAGGGGTCCCACGATGTAGAGGACCGGGATGCCACCCACGCTCACGTTGGCCGGCGATGCCTGGTAGAGGTCAGGCCGGCGGCTGGGGAACATGATGGCCGCGATCCCCACGATCACCACGCACACCACTCCCGCCTCCACGCCCAGCGCCAGCCAGGTGAAGAAGTCGGTCGACAGCACGCTCCAGGCGAGCATGGCGGTGACCAGGGCCATGACCAGCAGGATGGCCGGCACCGGCGAATGCGTCCGCTCATTGACCTCCGCGAAGCGCTCCGGCAGGAGCCGGTCGAACGCCCACGCGAACACCGAGCGGATGGGCATGAACGTGTTGCCCACCATCGCCGGCAGGCTCCAGAACAGGAACGAGCCCAGGATGACCACGGCCAGGATGCCCGTGTTCTGGACCAGCGACGCCAGGAACTGGTACCACGGGCCGCTGGGGATGGCATAGGCGTCGGGCGCGCTGTTCAGGGCGGCGGCCAGGTCGTACGGGATGACCTTGAAGAACAGGATCAGCCCCAGGACGATGAACACCCCGTCCCAGATGAGGCCGCCGAACATGACCGTCAACTGACGCCGGCGGTCGGCGGCGCTCTTCAGCTCGCCTGACAGATAGACCGACCACCAGTTCCACATCAGGAAGGTCATGACCGCGAAGACGGCCGGCAGGGTCGCGTCGAAGTTCCCGAGCGACGGGGTAACGCCGGCCGTGCCGGCGCCGGCGATCACGTCAGCCGCGGTTCCGCCGCCGAACTGGCCGTTCAGCTCGTTGAAGTGGGCCGTGAAATCAGCGTTCGAGCCGATCAGGAAGGCGATGAATGCCACGAACGTGCCGAGGCTGGCGATGATCCAGAAGGTGTTCTGCCAGCGGAACGTGGTCCTGATACCCGAGATCAGGATCAGGGTCAGGGCGATGATCATCCCGAGGCCGCCCAGGAAGATCCACAGGTTGTTCGTCTGGAAGTTGGTGCCCCAGTCGATGAGCGTCTGGTTGTCGAAGAACACGCCCAAGCCCACGAGGACCGGGCCCAGCGCGAAGACCGGGAAGAATCGGGCCCAGAAGGTGGCCCCGATCATGGCCGACAGCGCTGCCGCAAAGTTCGAGATCATCGCCAGCGGCGGCGACAGGATGCGGCTGACCCAGACGTAGTCGCCCCCGGTCCGCGGCATGCTCGAGGCGAGCAGCGCCATCATGATCAGTACGGGGACGTTGAGCACGACCGCGATGATCGTGGCCCATACGGGATCGGCTCCAGGGAAGGCCGAGAGCGTCCACAGGACGCCGATAGCCAGCGTCGCACCGACGGGAGCCGAGAAGACGGCGTTGAAGATGGTCGCGTCGAGGGCCGACGCTTCCCGGACGAGTCCGGTGCTGCGTCGGACAAAGAGCCGGCCGTCGCCGGATTCGGGGGTGACTGCCACGCCAAACCTCCTGCCCGGGCGGCAGCTCTCCTCCGGTGCCGCCAGACGCTTGACATGCGCCATGTGACGCGGCGATAGTCGAACACAAACGAACACGATTCGTCAACATTTTCTGTGAGGTCTTGAGCCGATGCCGGTCCGCGCCGCCGACCGACGTCACGCGATCCTGGCTCGCGTGGCGGAGGAGCAGACCATTCACGTCGGTGATCTGGCGCGCGAGCTGGGCTGCTCGGAGATGACGATCCGGCGCGATATCCGGCGGCTGGAGCGCGATGGCTTCATTCGCCGCACCTACGGCGGGGCCACCGCACACGTCACGCGCTCGTTCGACATCAGCTTCAACGCGCGAGCCCTGCTGGCAGCGCGCGAGAAGCGGCTGATCGGGATGCGGGCGGCCGCACAGGTCAGCGATGCGCGCCTGCTGTTCGTGGGCATCGGCAGCACGACCGAGCAGTTCGCCCAGTATCTCCCCGCGCGATCCGACCTGACGGTGGTGACTCCCAGCCTGCCGATCGCCAGCCTGCTGGGCACCCGTCCGCTCCGCGTGGTGACACTGGGCGGCCGGGTCATGCGTGACGAGCTGACGTGCATCGGCCCGGACGCCGTCGCGGCACTGGGCCGCTACCGGTTCGACGTGGCTGTAATCGGCGCCGCGGGCATCTCTGCGCGCTGGGGCATCACGGAGCTCACCGAGGAGGAGGCCGCCGTGCAGCGGGCGGCCCTGGAACGGACACATCGCATCATCGTCATCGCCGATGGCTCGAAGGTGGGCACTGCCACGCCCATCGTCATCGGGCCTGCCGCCACAGCGGCCATGCTCATCACCGATCCGTCGGCCCCTGCGGCAGAGCTGCGCGAGCTTCGACGGCTGGGCATCGACGTGCTGATTGCCGAGCGGGCCGCACCAGCCAAGCTCGAACCCGCGCCAACTCCCCTGGCCGTTGCACAGTAGGAGCAGGACCATGGACGCTCTCGGTCGCATCTTCGGCGCTCCCAAGCCAGTCATCGCCATGCTGCATCTGCCCGCGCTGCCGGGACGACCCCTGCACGACCGGGCCGCCGGCGTCGACGCGGCCGTCGACAGCGTGGGGCGCGACCTGGAGGCGCTGCAGGCCGCCGGGGTGGACGGCGTGATGTTCTGCAACGAGGCAGACCTGCCCTACCAGCTGCGGGTCGGGCCTGAGATCACCGCGGCCATGGCATCGGTGGTTGGCCAGCTGCGCAGCGACGTGCGAGTGCCGTTCGGCGTGAACATCCTGTGGGACGCCATCGCGTCGCTGGCGGTGGCGCGAGCAACCGGAGCCCGCTTCATCCGCGAGGTGCTCACCGGCGTCTACGAGAGCGACATCGGCACCATCGCGCCGGACATCGGCAAGATCGGGGCCTTCCGCACCACCATCGGCGGCGATGACATCGCACTCTTCGACAACATCGCCCCCGAGTTCGCCTCGGCGATCGGCTCGCGGGGCATTGCCGATCGCGCCCGCGGCGCCGCGTACCTGCGGATGGACGCCGTGCTCATCTCGGGGCCGGCGGCCGGGGTGCAGTTCGAGATGAGCGACCTGCAGCAGGCCAAGCAGGCGGTGCCCGACCTGCCGGTCATCGCCAACACCGGCGTACGGGCCGAGCGGATCGCGGAGATCTTCTCGGTCGCCGACGGTGTGATCGTGGGAACCAGCCTGAAGGTCGATGGCGACACCTGGAAGCCCGTCGACCCCGATCGGGCGCATCGGCTCATGGACGCGGCGCGCGCGGCACGCTCTCCGGCACCGAGCGCCTGATCGGCTGTGGCGGAGCCGACGCGCATCCTCTTTGCGACGGACCTGCATGGCTCGTCGAAGTGCTTCCGCAAGTTCATCAACGCGGCGCCGATCTACCGCGCCAACGTGCTCGTGCTGGGCGGCGACCTGACCGGAAAGGCGATCCAGACGATCGTGCACCAGCCTGGTGGCCGATGGCGCTGCCGCTTCATCGGCTCCGACTACGACGTCGAGGATGGGGCGGAGCTGGAGGCCCTGGAACGGCTCATCGAGGATCACGGCTACTACCCGTACCGGGCCGAGCCGGACGAGGTGGAAGCGCTCGAGCGCGAGGGGCGTGTGGAGGAGTTGTTCACCGGCCTGATGCACGCCCGCCTGACGTCGTGGTTCGCACTGGCCGATGACCGCCTGCGTCCGACGGGCACGCCGCTCTTCCTCATGCTGGGCAACGACGATCCCGCGGAGCTGAGCGATCTGCTCGGCCAGGCGCCGTGGGGCATCCACGCCGAGGGCAAGGTGGTCATGCTTGACGAACGCCACGAGATGCTCAGCTGGGGCTACTCGAACATCACGCCGTGGCACAGCCACCGCGAACAGACGGAGGAGCAGCTGGCCGCCACGTTGCGACAGCTCGCGTCGGGCCTGAACGAGCCTGAACAGGCGATTCTGAACGTCCACGTGCCGCCCTACGGCACGCAGCTGGACGACGCGCCGATGCTCGACCAGGATCTGCGCGTGGTGCAGTCCATGGGCCAGGTCAAGTTCGCGGCGGTCGGCAGCACGGCGGTCCGCGATTTCGAGCTGGAGACGCAGCCGCTGCTGGGTCTCCATGGCCACATCCACGAGTCGGCCGGCATCCGCCGCCTGGGCCGCACCATTGCCATCAACCCTGGCAGCGACTACTCGACCGGTGCGCTGCATGGCGCGCTGGTGACGCTGAAGGACGGCAAGGTGGCCGCCCATCAGCTCGTCCGCGGCTGACCCGGTGCCACACCGCGAGGCCGAGACGCTGGTCGCGATCGACGTGGGCACGTCCGGCGCGCGCGCCGCGGCGTTCAACCTGGCCGGTGAGCGGGTGCTCGAGGTGCGCCGCGGCTACCCGACCTCCTCGCCGCAACCGGGCTGGGCGGAGCAGGACCCGCGGGCCTGGCGGTCTGCGGCGCTTGCCGCGCTGGCCGGGCTCGTACGCGAGCTGGGGCCGCGGCGACCGGTCGCGGCCATTGGCCTCACCGGTCAGTGCCCATCCGTCTGCCTGGTGGATGGCGCAGGACGGCCGGTCAGCACCGGCCTCATCTACCGCGACAACCGCGCCACGCTGGAGGCGGCCATGCTCCGAGAGCGGTTCGGCGACGCAGCCATCCACGCGCGGACTGGCCACCTGCCGGCCGCGTTCCACATCGGCCCGAAGCTGATGTGGCTGAGGGCGCACGAGCCCGGCACGTTGGCGCGTGCCAGCCGCGCCCTGCAGCCGCGCGACCTCGTGGCGCTCGCATTGACCGGCGAGATGGCGACCGACGGCACGCATGCCGCGGCCACGCTGGCATTCGACCTCGAGCGCGGCGCGTGGGCTTCGGACCTGGCCGAGGCCATGGGCCTGCGGCCGGACCTCTTTCCGGCCGTCCATCCCTCGTCCGAACCGCTGGGCGGGCTGCTGCCAGCTGCGGCACGGCGGGTCGGACTGCGCGCGGGACTGCCGATCATCCTGGGCGGCGCCGACTCGCAGGCCTGCGCCCTGGGCGTCGGCGTGGTGTCGGCCGGGCCGGTGAGCGAGATGGCCGGCTCCTCCACCTGCCTGAACGCCGCCGTTCGAAAGCCGCTGTCGGTGCTGGAGGTGACGCACTATCCGCACGTGGTGCCGGGGTGCTACACGACCGAGACCGGGATCAACACCACCGGCGCAGCGCTCGCGTGGGTCGCCGACCTGTTCTACGCCCGGCGTGGGGGTCGGGCCGGCGGAGCCGACTACGGGAGGCTGGATGCGGAAGTTGCTGCCGTTCCCGCCGGGTCCGATGGCCTCCTGGCACTGCCCGTCCTCGGCGATGGCGAGCGCACGGACCCCGACCTGCGCGGCGCGTTCACCGGCCTCTCCCTGCGGCACGGGCGCGCCGCGCACGCACGCGCCATGATGGAAGGCGTGGCCTTCGCGATTCGCGATCAGCTCGAGCTGATCAAGGCCGGCGGCGCGGAAGTGACCGAGCTGCGGGTCTCCGGTGGCGACACGCGCCTCACATCGTGGAGCCGGATCAAGGCGGACGTCATCGGCGTGCCGGTGGCGACAATTCCCGGCGATGCCGCGGTGGGCGGGGTGGCCATGCTCGCCGGACTCGGCGCGGGGATCTACGCCAGCGTTGACGATGCCATTCGCTCCGCGGTGCATGTCGGCTCGGCCCTCGAGCCTGATCCATCGGCCCACGAGCTGTACACCGAGCGGTTCGCGGCCTGGCGCGAGCTGGCGAGCGCACGTGCCGTGCGGCGCGGGGCCTGAGCCGATGCGCCTGCAGCTGGGCATCAACACCTGCTTCGCGGTCAAGCGGTGGCCGAGACCGGAGGATTGGGCGCCGATCGTCCGCGACCAGCTCGGCCTGCGCATCGTGCAGCACAGCTTCGACCTGGCCGATCTCAACGCCTCCGACGAACGGTTGGCGACCCAGGTGGATCAGCTCAAGCAGGCCGTGCCCGCTCATGACCTGGAGCTGCATTCGACGTTCACCGGCCTGGCGGCCTACTCCGCGAACATGCTGCTGGCGCCCGATGCGGCCGATCGTTCCGCGGCCGAGGCTTGGTTCCGGACGGCCATCGCCTTCACGGCGGCAGCCGGCGCCCGCGCGACCGGCGGCCATGTTGGCTGCCTCTCGGTACCCGACTGGCACGATCCCGCCCGCCGTGCGGAGCGTTGGACCGGGCTGCAGGCCGCCCTCGCCGGCCTGGCGGCCGACGCTCGCACTGCCGGGCTGGAATACCTGGTGGTCGAGAACCTGGCCGTGGCGCGCGAGCCGTCCACCATGGCCATGATCCGGGATCTGCTCGACGAGGGTGACGACCGCGCCGTGCCGGTGCGGCTCTGCCTGGACCTGGGGCACATGTGCGTCCCCGGCACGTCCGGAGCCGATCGCGACCCCTACGCCTGGCTCCGCGAGCTCGGGACCGCCGCCCCCATGATCCAGCTGCAACAGTCGGACGCGGAAGGCGACCACCACTGGCCGTTCACCGCCGAGAAGAACGCCATCGGCCGCATCTCGGCCGATCGCGTCATCGAGGCGCTGGGCGAAGGCGGCGTGGAGGCGAGCGCCCTGCTGCTGGAGGTGATCCCGCCCTTCGAGCAGGACGAGGAGTCCGTGCTGAGTGACCTGGCGGCGTCAGTCGAGTACTGGCGCGAGGCGTTGGCACGCCACGGGGTGCTGGCCGACTAGCCGCTGGCGGCGCCTAGTGCCGGACTTCCTCCGGCACTTCGTACCAGCGCATCCGCTCCCCGATCCGCCCGCGCAGCTGCCAGGCCAGCGACTTGCGACCGGCGCCTATGGCCTCCAGCAGCGCCTCCGCCTGCACGACGGGATCGAACTTCGGGGCCGATGGGTGTCGCTCCCGCGCGAACGTGCTCACCTTGCCCAGGTTCCGCTCCAGCGTGTGGCACAGCCCCCAGTCGTCGCCGGTCAGCGACAGGATCCGCCGCAGGTCGACGGCGTCGGTATCGGCCGAGGCTGAGTCAGCGAAGGCGTGGTCGGCGAGGAGGCAGGCGATATCGCCCAAGTCCTTCTCGTTGATCTCCCATACCTGCAGCTTGGTGAGCAGCAGATCGGCAAGGTCCAGGGTCGGCGGGCCGGGATCGAGCCTGCCCCGCAGGTCGATGACGTGCGACATGCGCAGCGCGTCGATCACCACGTCGATCGTCCATGTGCCCTCGCGATGCGCGAAATTCAGGCGCTGCGCGCCGTGAACCGCGTTGAACAGCCGCTCGGGCACGTAGCCATTGCGCTCGAGGAATGGCGTGACGGCGCGCGCGTCCCGGCCGCGGACCGCGAAGTCAAGGTCGGCGTACTCCC